>CANRAE010000007.1 GCA_947628525.1 uncultured Bacilli bacterium | reverse complement strand
TTTTAATATCTACAAATGTTTTTAGAAATGAAAAAAGTGGTAAAATTCCTTTCACCACTCCTTAATGTTTAAGAACCAAAAAAAAACAAAGTTTTTTTTATGATTGACATATTCCAAAAATACTTGCGCAAAATATGTACTTTTTCTTTTGTTTATGGTATTATAAAAGAGAATAAGATAGGAGTGATATTCATGCGTAATAATAAAGGTTTTACCATGATTGAACTTATTGGGGCAGTGATTATATTAGGCTTATTAATGACTATTGCTATTCCCAATATTTCAAAACTTATGGAACGTTTTCGCATTGATTATTATACTAAGCTTGAAAAAACAGTAAGAGAAGCAGCTATCGAATTTTATAAAGATAACCGCATATATCGACCTAATGATTTATTAAAAGCAGATCATGTTGATGTTAATAGTACATTAGTTACTAAAAATTATCTTAGTGATGTCAAGGATTATCACGGTGGTGTTTGTTCTAATAGCTATGTTGTAGTTATTTATAAAGGCAATGATAATTATGAATATCAAACATGTTTAAGGTGTGCTGGTGATGATTATTACACTGAACATACGTATTGTAATGAAGCGTGGCTAAATAATGATAATATTTCCAAAGAATTTGGTAGTAAAAGTGGCTTATATATCTATTATAATACCCCTCGTGAAGAAGTTAGGAAAAAACTTAATATTGGTATGAATGTTGTTAAACGTGATAATAATGGGCGATTATTAGAATCAGCGTCCTTAGATGATAATACAATTTTACCTAATAATATTAATGAATTGGATACTACGCCAATATTAGATGCTGACAACAAAAAAACAACTACTTTAATATATTCTGTTGATGGGGCCAATCAATATATTGATGCTACTATTTATAAACATAAAGCTCCACTAGTAAATATTAATGATCAAAGTAATACAGCACTATCTATTTCTTTAATTCATAATGACACTTTTTTTGAAGCTACCAATACAACTGTTAGTTATTATGAATGGAAAAGAAATGGTACTTGGTCAAAAATATCTTGTGATAGTTTATTTAATAAAAATTGTTATTTGACCATAGATGATGAAATAAATGAGCAAGTATCTTTTAGATTTGTAACAAATGAAAATAATGTTAGTGATGAAACACAACCGTATACCTTAAAATTTAGCACTTCTCGTCCTGCTTGTCGTATCGATATAACAGGTAATAGTAAAAACTCTTGGTATAAAGAACTTAGTGCTGATATCAAAAATACTTCTAATGATACTAACGCTACTAAAAGTATTGGTATTATTGCTACTTTATCAAGATATGTCTCTAAAATTACGGAAAATGATTATCAGTATGATAATAAATCCGTAGCTATTACTAAGTATAATTCTGATGGTGATTGGGTTATTTTAGGAATTGTCAAAGATAAATTTGGTAATGTTGGATATTGTCAGAAAGATGTAAAAATTGATCATACTGCTCCTTCATTAACAATTGAAAATTCTTCGAAGGGAGCTTGGACCAATTCAAGTATACTGTTAACACTAAGTGCATATGATTATGGCGATAGTGGTATAAACTCTTTTGAATATAGTGATAATAATGGTGCTTTTACTAAATATAGCGTATCTATTAAAGATCCATTTGATACAGTGGTTTATCGAACCAGTAGCATTGTTAATAGTCAAAATACAGTAAGACAAATTAGAGTATGTGATCTAGCTGGCAATTGTAGAGTTCAGTCAACTAACTTAAAAATAGATAAAGGACCACCATATACACCATATATTGATATTGATCAAATATGGGAACAATCTAATTATCAAAATGGTACTATGTATCAGACCGTATATGATTTATATTGTGAAATTGGTAATAATACGACTAAAATTTATCCGAAAGCAAAGGGTGGTAAAGGTATAGACGCTTTGGAAAACCAAACAACACCTATTACTTGTTATGAATTCGTTATTTGGGATGAAAAAGGTACTAAACGTTCCAAAATAATAAGATATGGTGATGATTTAAGTGGTGTTGATGAACCAATATATGAACGTATTGGTACTGGAACAGCTTCATCTTCCTCTAATATCTTTAATTGGACTAGAAACCCACAAGATAGATCTGAATTGTCAACTACTTTGCAATATTCAGGATGTAATAATTATAATGGTTCTATTTATCAAATATATACTAAAGATTTAGCGGGTAATAAATCTAAATCTATTTTTACTAGATATTCTATTTCTGGTACTAATAGTGATATTATTAATAAAAAAAGTACAGCTAGTAATTGTATGCTTAATAGTGCATATTACTTTAATTATCAGGATTTAAATGATAGATGTATAGGTAAAAATTGTCTTACTTATAAAAATTAAAAGAAATTAGCTAATAATTTCTTTTTACTTTAGTCTAAACATATACTATGGTATAATATATAATAGGATGTGATCAAAATGCGAATAGTTGTTAGTGCTGGCGGTACGGGAGGACATATTTATCCGGCGTTAGCAATAATTTCTAAAATAAAAGAAATGGACAATCACAGTGAAATTTTATATATAGGTACTACTGATCGTATGGAAGCAACGATTATTCCTCAAAAAGGTATTAACTATGTAGGTATTAAAATGAGTGGTTTAAATCGTAAAAATATCTTTAAAAATATTAAAGTTTTAAAAATATATCTTCAAGCCAAAAAAGAAATAAAGAAAGTATTAATAGATTTTAAACCTGATGTTGTATTAGGAATAGGTGGTTATATAACTTTGCCCGTTATTACAACGGCTCATGCCTTAGGGTTAAAAACTTTTATTCATGAACAAAATTCGATTCCGGGATTATCCAATAAAATATTGAGTAAAAAAGTAGATAAAATCGGTGTTTCTTTGGAAGATAGTCTACAATATTTTCCAAAACAAAAAGCCATTTTTACTGGTAATCCTCGCAGTGAAGAAATTCTAAATACTAAACCCGTTTTAAAAAGTAAATATGGTTTACATAACGATAAAAAAATGGTGCTTATTGTCATGGGAAGTTTAGGATCTATGACTATGAATAATAAATTTAAAACGATTCTTCCTAATTTTAAAAATGGTGATTATGAAGTTTTGTTTGTATCTGGTAAAGATTATTATGAGTTGTACAAAGATCAAAATAACATTCCAGATAATGTCAAAGTTGTTCCTTATTTGGATGATATGTTAGGAGTAATGCGAAAGACAGATTTAATTGTAACAAGAGCAGGAGCATCTACTATCGCCGAGATAACTTCTTTGGGATTACCAAGTATTTTGATTCCTTCACCTTATGTTACGCATAATCATCAATATAAAAACGCCTTAACATTAGCTAAAAAAAAGGCTGCTATTATCATTAAAGAAGATGAATTAACTAGTGATCTATTATTAAAAAATATTAATGATGTGTTAAAAGATAAAGAAAAATATGATATAATGAAAGAAAGTAGCAAGAGTTTAGGTGTTCCTAATAGTGCTTCTAAAATATATGATATTATAAAAGAATTAGCAAATGAGGAATAAGTATGGAAGAGCATATACAAGTAATAAAAAAAATGAATATTGGTAAAGTTCAAGAAAATGTATCTTTGAAAAATCATACTTCATATAAAGTAGGGGGAATAGCTAGTTTATTTGCTTATCCTACTAACGCTAAGGCATTGATCAAATTATTGAAATATTTAAAAGAAAATAATATTAAATATAAAATTTTAGGTAATGGATCCAATACTTTATTTAGTGATCAACCATATGAAGGTGTTATTATAAAACTAGATCAATTTAATAGTGTTCATATTGAAGGTAATATCATTAAAGTAGGTGCTGGTTATCAACTTATGAAATTAGCTCAACAAGCGGCACGCAAAGGTTTAGCGGGGCTTGAATTTGCTACGGGGATCCCTGGTACAGTAGGGGGAGCGGTTTATATGAATGCTGGTGCTTATAAGAGTGATATGGGTTATATAGTTAAACGCGTTAAAGTATTAACTCCTGATTATCGCGTTATCACCATGACTAATAGAGAGTTAAATTTTCATTATCGTTCTTCTTTTTTTCAAACCCATCGACAATATATTTGCTTAGAAGCCACACTAGGACTTATAAAAGGCGATAAAGAAGAGATAAGTAAAGTTAATACAGAACGTCGTAAACGTCGTGTAGAATCGCAACCCTTAGAATATCCCTCAGCAGGATCCGTTTTTCGTAATCCTGGAAATCTTTATGCTGGTAAATTAATCGAAGATATTGGTCTTAAAGGATTAACTAAAGGTGGTGCCCAAATAAGTTTAAAACATGCTAATTTTGTAATTAATTTAGGTAATGCCAAAGCTAGCGATATTAAAGAATTAATTGAGTTTACCAAAGAAGCAGTTAAAGATCAATATGATATTGATTTAAAAATAGAACAAGAATTTGTTAATTGGGAGTAAAATATGGCGAAAAAGATCAAGAAAAAAACTAAAATAAAAATTATACCACTTATATTATTGTTACTATTTATTATAATAGTTTTTTTCCTTGTATCTTGTTTACTAAAAATACCTATTAAAAATATTTATATAAAAAATAATAAAATATTAAGTGATGAAGAAATAATCGAATTAGCTGGTTTAGAAAATTATCCTGGTTTTATTAAAACTTCATCCCATCGTATTGAAACAAGGATCAAAAAAAGTCCTTATGTTAAAAATGTCAAAGTAACAAAAAGATTATTAGCAGTTATAAATATTGATGTTACCGAATATGATTTACTTTTTATCAAAGATAGTGATAAAAAGATAGTAGTAGATAATGATAAAGAAATTAGTTCAAATAAAGAAATCAAAGAAATTCCCATTCTTTTAAATTATGTACCGGATACTATTTATGATAAATTTATTACTGCTATGAAAAATGTAAAAGAAGAAATACGCGTAGAGATATCGGAAATTGAATATACACCGACTGAATATGACGAACAACGTTTTATTTTATATATGAATGATGGTAACTATGTATATGTAACTTTGACTAGATTTAATTTAATTAATAAATATAACGAAATATATCCTACTTTAGATGGTAAAAAAGGTATATTATATCTAGATTCTGGTAATCATTTTGAAATAAAAGAATAAGGTGAAATTTATGAAGAATAATTTGGGTGTAATTAAAATAAAATTGTTAGCAATTATTTTTATTGTTGGTAGTATTAGTATCCTTGTAATTCCTAAAATAGCTAATTATGTTAGTAATAATCAAAAACAGAAATATATTGCTATTGCTTTATCTTATATTAATGAAGTAAAAGATGCGATTAATTCTATGGAATATAAACAAATACCTGCCAATAATCAAGCTTTATTAGTACCTTTATCTAATTTAAAAGTAAAAAAAGCATCGCCTTATGGTTCGTTTAAGGCTGGTTATAGTTATGTTATTGTGGTTCACAAAGATACTTATTATGACTATTATTTTGCTAGTATTGATTCAGCTAAATATGGCATTCCTATTGTCAATGAAAAAGAGTTAAATGTAGATTCTATTATTTTTGGGGAAAGCAATTTAACTAATATTAATCGTATCCCTAATATAACTAATTTATATGTCGATGGTACTATTTATAAAAAAAGTGAGGATACTAAGGAAGATGATGTTAATATTTTACTTTCACCAGTATCTGGTGATTTAGCTGTAGCTTATGATTTTAAAGCTGATGTTCATAGTCTTTATGATGATTTAGTAAAAAATATTGATACTACTATTTATAATAAAGAAGCTAATATTAATAATGGAGTTTTAAAATATAATAATAATGTTATTGCTAATCATTATGCTAAAGATCTTAATGGAGTGTTCCGTTATATATCTTTTCCTAATGATCAAAGTAAAGACAAATTAGATTATTATGCTAGTTTTGTAGCTTATAATAAAAGTTATGTTGGTGGTGTAATTAATAAAAGTGGAAATTATTCTAGTAAAAATATGGTTTTTGATTCAGTACCAACTATTGTTATTAGTGATAATGCTAATGTTGTTGTGAATGACAATAAAAAGTATTTAATGTGGAATCTTATGGCGATTTATCCAGATAATGATAATTATACCGTAGATGAGTGTGGGGCTATCGTCATCAAAAATAATAATGCTACTAGCGTTAATATTACTTTAAATACCGCTAATATTATGATTGGTAAATCAAGTAATAATTGTGAATTAGGAAATATATTTGCTGTTCGTAAAGATAATATCAATACTAATGATCGTTATTTTGCCCGAGGATATATTACTTATCATGATCAAAATGGTAATACTTATACAGCTTATAGTAATAATACGATATCAACTTTAATAAATTAGTTATTATAAAGGACAAATATTGTCCTTTTTATATTGTACATTTGTTTGTAATGTGTTATAATGTTAAAGAAGGTGAGATATATGTATGATTATATGATAGGAAAAGTTACTAATATTAACAGTACTTATATTGTCTTAGAATGTAACAATATAGGTTATGTAATATATACACCTAATCCTTATTCCTTTAAAGAAAATGAAGATTATAAAGTTTTTTTATACCAGTTAGTAAGAGAAGATGAATTATCATTGTATGGTTTTAAAACAATCGAAGAAAAAGAATTATTTTTAAAGTTAATTAGTGTTAAAGGTTTAGGACCAAAGATGACTTTACCTATTTTAGCTACTGGATCAGTAGGTGGTGTAATTGATGCGATCGAAAGAGAAAATTTACTTTATTTACGTAAATTTCCTAAGATTGGTGATAAATTAGCTAAGCAAATTGTTTTAGATTTAAAAGGTAAATTAGGTATGGTGTCTAGTTTAGAAATTAATGATAATAGTTATGAAGAATTAATTGAAGTATTGAAAGGTTTAGGTTATAAAGATAAGGAATTAAAAGGGGTTATTTCCAAAGTTGATCAATCATTATCGATTGAGGATCAAATAAAGGAAGCTTTAAAATTAATGTTAAAATAAATATCAAATATATAAGAGGGTGTTAACGTGGAAACTGATGATATTTTAAGTACTGATCGTTTATCTAGTGATATTAAAGAAGAAGCTATTAGGCCAGCGTTATTTAAAGATTATATTGGTCAAGCGGATGTTAAAGAAAATATAAAAGTATTTGTTGAAGCTGCCAAAATGCGTGATGAAAGTTTAGATCATGTTCTTTTGTATGGACCACCAGGATTAGGAAAAACAACTCTTGCTTACATTATTGCTAATGAATTAGGAACTAATATTAAAACCGCTAGTGGACCATCTATTGAAAAAGCAGGGGATCTGGCCGCTATCTTGTCTTCACTAGAACCAGGGGATGTTTTATTTATTGATGAAATTCATCGTATGCCTTCCTATATTGAAGAAATATTATATCCCGCTATGGAAGATTTTACCTTAGACATTATTATTGGTGGTGAAGGTAATAGTAGGAATATTAAAATTAATTTACCACCTTTTACCTTAGTAGGAGCTACAACAAGAGCAGGAGATTTGACTAGTCCTTTAAGAGATCGTTTTGGGATTATTGCTAAATTGCAATATTATACTGATGAAGAATTATTTGCTATCATCAAAAGAACCGCCAAAGTTTTAAATGTTGAGATAGAAGATGATGCCGCCAAGGAATTAGCTAGTAGAAGTAGAGGAACACCTAGAATTGCTAATCGTCTTTTGAAACGTGTTCGCGATTTTTCTTTGGTTATGGGCGATGGTGTTATTACTGTTGATTTGACTAAAATGGCACTTTTAAAGTTAAAAGTTGATGATATGGGCTTAGATGAGACCGATTATAATCTCCTTAAAACTATTGCTTTAAAATTTAATGGGGGACCAGTAGGAATTGAGTCACTTGCTAGTATGATAGGGGAAGAAGTATCGACCCTAGAAGATGTATGTGAACCATTTTTGTTGCAACGTGGCTTATTAAAGCGAACTCCTCGTGGTCGAATGCTTACTGATTTAGGATATCAACATTTAAATATTAACCGTCAAGGAACTATTTTTGATTTTAATAATGATAATGATAACAAGGAGTAAATAATGAAATTAGAAGATTTTGATTATGAATTACCAGAAGAACTTATTGCCCAAGTACCACTAGAAAAAAGAGATACATCACGTCTTTTAGTACTATATAAAGATACCCAAGAAATAGAACATCGCCATTTTACAGATATTATTGATTTTCTTGATAGTGGTGATACTTTGGTTGTTAATAATACCAAAGTTATTCCTGCTAGATTAATTGGGGAAAAAGAAGATACTAAGGCTGTGATAGAAATATTATTATTAAAAAATATGCATGACGATGTATGGGAATGTTTGACAAGACCAGCTAAAAGAGTTAAAGAAGGTACAGTCATATCTTTTGGTAACGGATTATTAAAAGCTAAGTGTTTATCATGTTTAGATGAAGGAATTAGACATATAGAATTAATTTATAAAGGTATTTTGTATGAAATTTTAGATCAATTAGGAACGATGCCTCTTCCTCCTTATATACATGAACAATTAAAAGATCAAAATAGATATCAAACTGTATATGCTAAAGAGGTAGGAAGTGCAGCTGCTCCGACGGCAGGATTACATTTTACCAATGAATTATTAGATAAAATAAAGGCCAAAGGAGTAAATATTGCTAGCGTTACTCTTCATGTTGGCTTAGGAACATTTAGACCAGTTAATACCGAAAATATTTTAGAACATAAAATGCATAGTGAATATTATTCTTTATCCCAAGATACCGTTGATATACTGGAAAAGACTAAAGCTAATCATAAAAAAATAGTTGTCGTTGGAACAACTACCGTTCGTGTTTTAGAAACCGTAATGACTAAGTATGGCAAATTAAAAGAATGTAATGGTTGGACCGATATTTTTATCTATCCAGGATATCAATTTAAAATAGTAGATCACTTAATAACTAATTTTCATTTACCTAAATCAACACTTATAATGTTAATTAGTGCCTTAGCAGGACGTGATACTGTTTTAAATGCTTACAAGGAAGCAGTCAAAAATCGTTATCGCTTTTTCTCGTTTGGCGATAGTATGTTTATTACTAATAAGCATAATAATAACCATGAATAAATAGATATTAGCTTCATATAATTTACTGGTGAAGCTAATGAAAAAAATAATAATAGTAGTAATTATCTTTGTAGTTATTACTTTTTTTGTGATCGATAAGAAAAAAGATCAAACACCTTACGAAGATTTACCCGTAGGACTTGTTACCAATGATGAAAAAAGAGCAGTTTTTATATCTTATATCGAACTGCAAGAATATATAAAAGGACTTGATAAAAATCAAAGCCAGAATAATATTAAAGCCATGTTAGATAATATCCAAAATAATAATTTTAATATGATTTTACTACATGTTCGTCCTTTTTCGGATGCCATATATAATTCTACTATTTTTCCAAGTAGTAGTTATATTACTAATAGTGAAGGTGAAAAACTAGAATATGACATCTTACAATTTTTTATTGATGAAGCACATAAGAGAAATATCGAATTACATGCTTGGATCAATCCATATCGTATTAGAAGTACAACTGATGTAGATTCTATTTCAACTAGTAATCCTGCTTATAAACTACTTAATACTAATCATGTTAAAGTAATCAATGATCAAGGAATCTATTATAACCCAGCTAGTATAGAAGTAAGAAATTTGATTGTGTCTGGAATTGTTGAGATAGTAAATAACTATGATGTTGATGGCATTCATTTTGATGATTATTTTTATCCTGATGATACGATTGATTTAGACAATTATCAAGACTATATTAATAATGGGGGAACATTAACGCTTAGTGATTATCGCTTAAATAATGTTACTCTTTTACTTAAAGAAGTTTATGACGCTATTAAAAAGAGTGATCCTGATGTTTTATTTGGTATATCACCTAGTGGTAATATAAATAATAATTACGAAATAAATTATTTAGATATTAATAAAATATTAAGTGTTTCTGGATATGTTGATTATATAATGCCACAAATATATTTTGGTTTTGATCATGAACTGCTTCCTTTTATGGAAACGGTGTATATGTGGAATAGTCTAATTAAAGTTGATAATATTAAAATATATCCCGCCTTAGGAATATATAAAGCTAATACCGTTGATACTCTTGCTAAAAATGGTAGTGAAGAATGGTTATTAGATAATGATATTATTACTAAACAAGTAATAGTAAGTAGAAGATTAAATCATTATGATGGCTTTGCTATTTTTCGTTATAGTTATTTATTTAATCAAGAATATTTAAAAGATAATCAAAACTTACAAAAAGAAGTTAGTAATTTGCTAACGTTAATAAAATAAAGAGCTTAATAAGGCTCTTTTAATAGTAATAATAGTTTTCTGAATATGTTTGATAAGGTTGGTTCCAATAAGGTCCAGGATAAGGTGTAGGGTATGGTTGAAAAGGAACTGGTCCGTATGGATAAGGACGATTATTAATAAGACTACCAGTAATGCCACCTAAAACAAAAGGAACAATAAAACCTCCACCGAAACGGTTATTATTGGGATTTCGTCTTCCTGTTGGCATATTTCTATTAAAATGTGGTATATTATAGTTAGTATACATAAGATTACCTCCTTCAAGATATCTTATGAATAAAATAATGGATGGTGAAAAAGATGGAAGAAAAAATAAAACAATTAGCTAGTACAATCGTCAATTATTCTTTAAAGGTAAAAGAAAATGATAAAGTATTAATTACTTATCAAACAGTAGATGCTAGAAATTTAGTTAAAGAATTAATCAAAAACATTAATGAAGTAGGAGGAATTGTTTTTACTAACTATGTTGATCCTTTTATTAGTAATATTTTAAAAGAACAATCAACTGCTAAAAGAATTGATTTAATGAAAGAATATCAAAAGTTTGAATTAGATCATTTTGATAGTTTTATTAATATTAAATATAATTTAAATGATTATGAATCTAAGAATATACCTGATGAAACAAGAGATTTGATTAACAAAAAAACTTATGCTCTTCATAATAAATTAGTTAATGATCGTAAATGGGTTCTTTTAAATTACCCATCATATGTTGATAGTTTTAAAAGTAAAATGAAATATGAAGATTTCAAAACTTTTGCTTTTGATGTGATGACAGTTGATTATCAAAAAATGATGCAAGATATTAAACCTTTACAAGAATTAATGGAAAAAACCGATAAAGTGAGAATAGTGGGTGAGGGGACTGATATTACTTTTTCGATTAAAGGTTTACCAGTAATACCATGTGTTGGCGAAAGCAATATTCCAGATGGTGAAATATTTACCTCTCCATTAAAAACAAGTGTTAATGGCATTATTACTTATAATACCACTAGTACTTATAATGGTGAAGTATTTAGTAATATTAGACTAGAATTTAAAAATGGTAAGATTATTAAAGCATCTTGTAGTGAAGAAAGTAAAAATAAAAAATTAAATGATATTTTTGATACCGATAAAGGTAGTAAATATATAGGAGAGTTTTCCTTAGGACTTAATCCTAAAATATTAGATCCTATGGGAGATATCTTATATGATGAAAAAATAATTGGTAGCATTCATTTTACCCCAGGTGCAGCTTATAAAGAATGTTATAATGGTAATAATTCTACCATTCATTGGGATTTAGTTTTAATTCAAAGAAAAGAGTATGGCGGAGGGGAACTATATTTTGACGATAAATTAATAAGAAAAGATGGCCTATTTGTGCCTAGTAATTTAAAACATTTAAATTATGATTTAAAATAGAACTCTTAATTAAGCCAAATGAAAATAAGAATAATAGATGATAGCATTCTATTATTTTTTTTTGTATAATTAATTTAGGAGGGAATAATATGGTAGCAGAAGTTTTAGTAGAATTATCAAATAAAAATGTCGATCGTGTTTTTGATTATACCATTCCTTCTTTTTTACAAGGACAAATAAAAAAAGGTATTAGAGTTACGGTTCCTTTTGGACATCAAGTTTTAGAAGGATTTGTTTTAAATATTAAAAGTAATTCCCAATTAGAAGATTTAAAAGAAATAATCGATGTTGTTTCCAAAGATATTATTTTGACTGATGAATTATTAGAATTAGGGAAAAGCATGGCTAAAAAAACATTATCAACTTTAATATCATGTTATCAAGTTATGTTACCTCGTGCTTTAAAAGCTAAAATAAAAAATAATATTCCTTTAAAAAAAGAAAAAATAATTACTGTTAATTTGGATAATTTAAATAATTATTCATTAAATGATAAACAAAAATTAATAATAGAGCAAGTGCAAACAAATCATAAAATGTTAAAAAAAGACCTTAATAAAATATCAGCTAGTTCCCTAAAAACTTTAATAAATAAAGGTATTTTACTTGAAACAGAAGAGGAAGTATATCGTTTAAATCATCAAAGTGATAGCTCTACTTTTAAATATCCTTTAACACCAGATCAGCAAAAAGTTGTTGATACGATTTTAAAATATCAAAATACCGCTACTACGTTTTTATTACATGGCGTAACTGGTAGTGGGAAAACAGAAGTTTATATGGAATTAATAGAAAAGATGTTAGCTTGTGGTAAAACCTCTATTGTATTAGTTCCAGAAATTTCGCTAACGCCTCAATTAGTGGAGCGTTTTAAAAGAAGATTTACGGAAAGTATTGCCATTTTACATAGTCGTTTATCAGAAGGGGAAAAATATGATGAATATCGTAAAATTTCAAGGGGCGAAGTAAAAATAGTTATTGGTGCTCGTAGTGCTGTTTTTGCTCCTTTAAAAAACATTGGTTTATTTGTTATTGATGAAGAACATACATCTTCATATAAACAGGAAAATATGCCAAGATATAATGCTATTGATATTGCTATTGAGCGAAGCCTTAATCATAATAGTTTAGTGGTTTTAGGTAGTGCGACCCCTAGTTTAACAACTTATGCCAAAGCTCTTAAAGGCCTATATGTTTTAGTAACTTTACCACATCGTATTGGTAATAAAACACTACCAAATGTAACCTTAGTCGATATGAATCGTGAAAAGAAAAAAAATGATCATTTTTCTAAGGAATTAATTAATTTAATTAACGATCGTTTATCTAAAAAAGAACAGATTATTCTTTTATTAAATAGAAGAGGTTATTCTTCTTTTGTATCATGTTCTAATTGCGGTTATGTGTCAAAATGTCCTTCTTGTGATATTACTTTGACTTACCATAAATCTTCGAATATGTTAAGGTGTCATTACTGTGGCTATGCTCAAAAATATAGTATTAATTGTAATAATTGCCATGAAGATAGCATGAAAAATTTAGGGGTAGGTACGGAAAAAATAGAAGAAGAATTACACAATTTATTTGCTTGTAAAGTAGTAAGAATGGATTATGACACAACTTCTAAAAAAGGATCCCATGAAAAAATTATCAATGATTTTAAAGACCAAAAATATGATATATTATTAGGAACTCAGATGATTGCTAAGGGCCTTGATTTTGCTAATGTAACACTAGTGGGAGTTATCAATGCTGATACTAGTTTAATGCTTCCTAATTATAAAAGTAGTGAAGATACTTTTCAATTATTATGCCAAGTATCAGGTCGAAGTGGTCGTGGCGATAAAAAAGGTGATGTCATTATTCAAACATTCAATCCCGATCATTACGCTATATATTTAGCTAAAAATCACGACTATCTTAATTTCTTTAAACAAGAGATGAATATTCGTAAAAAATTAAATTATCCCCCTTACTATTATTTAGTATCCCTTAAAATAATAAGCAATGATTATAGTCTAGCCGTTAAAGAAGCTAATAAAGTGGCTGAATATTTGAAAAATAATTTAAAGACGAGTATTATTTTAGGACCTAGTGTCAGTAATGTTTTCAAGATTAATAATAATTATCGCTTTCAAGTTATAATCAAATATAAAAAAGATGATACCTTATACGGAGTTCTAGAAAAATTAATTGATTATTATAAAAGTAATCATAAAGTAAAAATAGATATTGACTTTAATCCTAATCAAATATAATTTTTTTGACAAAAATTAAAAAGCGATTATAATAACTAATAAGGGGGTCTAAGTATGGTTAAAGAACCCATTTCTAAATATATGTTAGTATTTGAACCTAAGTATGATTTATATCAATATGCTATTCATTTTGGTAAAGAGACTAGTGTTATGAAAATTAATAAATATACAGATACTTTAACTGATACAAATAAAAAAATAATTTCTAAAAACACTTTGGCCGAAATAGATTTACAATTAACGCCATTACCTAATTTACCTTCTATTTTTGCTAAATATGTAGATCCTAAAATTTTCGCCTATAATGGTATTAATTTACACCGTATTTTTATTGGTCATAAGTATGGTAATTATATTTATACTTTGCCTGTAATTTTCAATAATAAAGAATTACATGATAAATTGCCTTTGGTTAATGGTAATAAAATAGATGATTGTATAGGAAGAGAACAGTTTATTACGTTATTGTTAGATGAGAAGAGCAGTTTTTATGATTTTATCAAAGTCAAGGTAGCTAAAAAAGAAGTGAGGATGAAAGTATATACAATGGATTTAATTCATCGATTAAGATTTTTTGCTACCCAACTTAATAGTTTTTGTTCCCAAGATGTTGTAAATGAATTTAATAAGATGCGTGATAAATTAGATGGTATTTTAGGTAATTACTATGACTATCGCGAGATGTTTTTATTACATCAAGAGTATTTACACTTTTTAAAACAAGAAAAGAATAAGTTAAATGAACAAAAGCAAGATATAATTAAAATAAAAACTAAACAAAATAAAAATTTTGGTGGCGAAGGACAGTTATCATTATTTGATTATGATCCTAATTATGTCCCAACCAATTCTAGTGAACCTATCTTAAAGAAAAGTAAAAAATAAAAAGAAGTCGTGTAAAAAAAAGTCAATACTTCTTTTTTTTAATGGAAAGATTTGTTATAATGTACTAGGAGATGATAGCATGGCATTAAAATATGACGAAAGTTCCATTAAAATTCTAGAAGGTTTAGAAGCGGTTAGAAAACGTCCTGGAATGTATATTGGATCAACAGATAAAAAAGGACTACATCATCTCGTATGGGAAATTGTCGATAATTCGATTGACGAAATGATCAATGGTTTTGGTGATTTAATTAAAATCACTTTACATAAAGATGGTAGTATTAGTGTGGAAGATCATGGACGTGGTGTTCCTACGGGTATGCATGCATCAGGTATGTCAACACCCGAAGTTGTTTATACCGTATTGCATGCGGGTGGTAAATTTGAAACATCAGGGTACAAAGTATCAGGCGGTCTTCATGGCGTTGGTGCTAGTGTTGTTAATGCTCTTAGCAAATGGATGGAAGTAAATATTAAACATGATAAAGGTGAGTATTACATTCGTTTTGAAAATGGTGGAAAAACAACTGTTCCTTTAAAAAAAATAGGAACAACCAACAGAACTGGAACGACCGTACGTTTTTTACCAGATGACACTATTTTTTCAACTACCTCTTTTTCTTTTACAACGATCTGTGAACGTATGCAAGAATCAGCTTTTTTAATCAAAGGATTAACCATAGAAGTTGTTGATGAAGAAACAGATCGTATCAATAAATATTGTTATGAAAAAGGATTAGAAGAATTTGTTAATTATTTAAATGAAGATAAAAACGTTTTACATAAAGTCATTCATTTTACTAATGTTAAAGATAATATTGAAGTTGATGTTGCTTTGCAATATACGGATACTTATAATGAAAATATTGTATCCTTTGTTAATAATGTCAAAACAATTGATGGTGGTAGTCATGAAGTAGGTTTTAAAACGGCCTTGACGAGGGTTTTTAATGATTATGCTAAAAACCATGGCTATATTAAAGGCAAAGATAAAGCTTTTGAAGGTAGTGATGTTCGTGAAGGACTTACCGCTGTTCTTAGTTTAAAAATACCAGAATCACTATTGCAATTTGAGGGGCAAACGAAGGGCAAATTAGGTACCCCTAGTGCTAGGACTGTTGTTGAAGCTATTGTTACGGAAAAATTACAATATTTTCTCGAAGAAAATAAAAGTGTCGCTACTGATATCGTAGAAAAGTCCTTAAAAAGCAAAACTGCTCGTGAAGCTGCAAGACGCGCAAGAGATGAAGCTCGAAAAGGTAAAACTAATAAAAAAGAACGTACTTTATCTGGTAAGTTAACTCCTGCTCAAACGCGAAATAAATTGAAAAATGAGTTATTTTTAGTTGAGGGAGATTCCGCTGGTGGTTCAGCTAAGCAAGGACGCGATCGTAAATTTCAAGCTATTTTACCATTAAGAGGAAAAGTCATTAATACGGAAAAAGCTAAGTTAGAAGATATTTTTAAAAATGAAGAGATCAACACGATTATTTATACCGTTGGTGCTGGGTATGGATCTAATTTTGATATAGATGATTGTGAATATGATAAAGTTATTATCATGACCGATGCTGATGATGATGGAGCCCATATTCAATGTTTATTGTTGACTTTCTTTTATCGCTATATGAAGCCATTAGTAGAAGCGGGTAAATTATATATAGCTTTACCACCACTATTTAAAATTACTTGTGGTAAAGATATTGAATATGCTTATAGTATCGCTGAAATGAAAGAAAAAGTAGCAGGACGTAAATGTGAAATTCAACGTTATAAAGGATTAGGTGAGATGAATGCTGATCAGTTAGCTGAGACAACTATGAATCCTGATACTAGAAGTTTAATAAGAGTAACGATTGAAGATGCATCACTTGCTGAAAAAAGAGTAAGTATTTTGATGGGTGATAGTGTCGATCCTAGAAAAGAATGGATCGAAGAGAATGTCGAGTTTTCACTTGAAGATGAATATAAAATATAGGGAAGTAGTGTGGTAGTAAATGTTAATAACTGATAAACAAACAACAACAAAGTTGAATGATAGATTAAAAGAATTTGGTAAATTTGGCATGACTTTTCATTATTTATTAGAACAAGGACGAATTACGATCAAAGATGTCGAAGACATTTTCTTTTCCAAAGATGATGATAAAGCTATATTTATGTATATTAATACAATGCGTAAAATATGTCCTGAGGATGTCGATGCTGCATTTAATAAATATCAAGACGATTATCCACTTTTAACAAATTCGATCGATGAACATAAAAATAAACTTAATTTATTGTTTACAAGTAAAATAATTAATGAAATTGCTGATCTTGGTGATAAGACAATTGATAAAACATATATTAATACCTATAATTATTTACTTGCCAATGAAGATAGCAATAAAGAATTTAGTTACAGTTATGGAAAATAGGTGATAGAATGGAAAAGATCGTAAATAAAATATACGATTATGCATTAGAAGAAATTATGGGTGAACGTTTTGGACGATATTCTAAATATATTATCCAAGATCGAGCTATTCCCGATGTTCGCGATGGTTTGAAACCAGTACAACGAAGAATCCTTTTTGGTATGTATAAAGATAAAAACACTTTTGATAAACCTTATCGTAAAAGTGCTAAAACCGTTGGTAATGTTATGGGTAATTACCATCCACACGGGGACTCTTCTATATATGACGCAATGGTTCGAATGAGTCAGTGGTGGAAACAAAACACCCCTTATATTGATATGCATGGAAATAATGGATCCATGGATGGTGATAGTCCTGCCGCTATGCGTTATACCGAAGCTAGATTAGCTAAAATAAGTAATGAATTATTAAAAGATTTAGATAGAGATACAGTCGAAATGGCACCTAATTTTGATGATACTGAATTAGAGCCAACTGTTTTACCAGCTAGATTTCCTAATCTTTTAGTAAACGGTAGTACGGGTATTTCCGCCGGGTATGCAACTAATATACCAACGCATAATTTAGGAGAAATAATTGATGCTACGATAAAACGTATTGATAGTCCTAATTGCCACTTAGATACTATTATGGATATTGTTAAAGGTCCTGATTTCCCTACGGGTGGTATTGTTTGTGGAATTGATGGTATTAGAAGTGCTTATACTTCTGGACGTGGTAGAGTTATGATTAAAGCTCGTACTAATTTTGAAGAAGGTAAAGGTAAACTAGCTCTTGTGGTTACCGAAATACCTTTTGAAGTAAATAAAGCCCAATTAGTACGTCGTATTGATGAAATACGTCTTGATAAAAAAATTGATGGAATGTTAGAAGTTCGTGATGAATCTGATCGTGATGGATTAAGAATTTGTATTGATCTAAAAAAAGATTGCAATAAAGAAATGGTATTAAATTATTTATTAAAAAATACCGATTTACAGATTGCTTATAACTTTAATATGATTGCCATTGTTAATAGACGTCCTAAACAACTAGGAATCTTAGAAATGTTAGATGCTTATATTGTTCACCAAAAAGAAGTAATATTAAGAAGAACAAGATTTGATTTAGATCATGCTAAAGCTAGACTTCATATCGTTCAAGGATTAATTAAATGTATTTCTATATTAGATGAAGTTATTAAAGTGATTAGAGCTAGTAAAAATAAAAGTGATGCTAAAGATAATTTAGTTAAAGAATTTGCTTTTACGGAACCACAAGCTGAAGCCATTGTAACTTTACAATTATATCGATTAACTAATACGGATGTAGTTACCCTTGAAGAAGAATTAAAAAATTTAAATATTTTGGTTTCTGGTTTACAAAAAATATTAGATGATGAAGAAGTATTGAAAATGGTCATGAAAGATGAATTACGTAAAGTAAAGAAAGAATATTCAACTCCTCGTAAAACATCTATTGAAGAAGAAATAGCGGAATTAAAAATAGATACTACGGAAATGATTCCTAAGGAAGATGTAGTAGTAGCTGTAACTAAGGATGGATATGTAAAAAGGACGTCTCTACGCAGTTATCAATCTTCCAAAGAAGAAGATATAGCCCTTAAAGATAATGATTATATTTTAGGATTATATGAATTAAATACCTTAGATACTATTTTAATGTTTACTAATTTAGGTAATTATTTATTTGTACCTGTTCATATTTTACCAATTTGTGTATGGAAAGATAAAGGTAAACATATTAGTAATATTATTAAATTAAATAGTGATGAATGGATTGTATCAGCTGTACCAGTCAATAATTTTGATCAAGAAGTTAATATTGTTGTTGCTACAAAAAATGGTATGATCAAACGTACTCCTTTAAAAGAGTTTAAATCCCTTCGTTATTCTAAACCTTTGACGGCGATTAAATTAAAAGATAATGATGAAGTGGTCAATGCTTTTGTGGCTAAATATAATGATATTTTCATTGCGACTAATAAAGCTTATGGCTTATGGTTTGATCTTTTAGATATTCCAGAAGTAGGTATTAGAACGAGCGGTGTTAAGTCTATTAATTTGAAAGATGACTTTGTAGTATCAGTATTTAATTTTAATCAACAAGAAATAGAATATATTACGATTATTACTGATAAAGGTACTGCTAAAAGAGTAAAATTAAATGAATTTGAGAAAACTTCCCGAGCTAAACGTGGATTATTATTGTTACGTGAAGTTAAAACCAATCCATATCGCGTTGTTAGTGCCCTTACGGTACCAACTAATGATTATATCGGCTTAAAAGGTAATGAGATTAAAATGATTAAATTAACGGAAATTCCTATCATGGATCGTTATTCTACGGGTTCGATTATTACTAAGGATCAAATCAATGACGTTTTTTGTAATTATTTCTTAGTTAAAAAAGAAAATATTAGTTCACTTGTAACAATAGATGATAATAATTCACATAAAGAAGTATCATTAAAAGAAATAGATGAACGCTTAATGACCATTGATGATTTTATTAATATTGATGAATAAAAAGGAGAAAAGTTCAATTATAAGATTGAGCTTTTTTTAAAAAAAAGATTTAAAATAGCCAAAAAACAGCAAAAAAAGTCTATTTTTCGTATTTTTTGTATATAATTTTGTTGAATATTATTTTTGGTTGTGCTATAATCTTTGATAGAAATGACGGAAGGAGGGGAGATTAATGACACAAGTGGCTGTTAAAGGTAATTTGGATTTAGCTATTAAAAAATTTAATAGACAATTAGCTAGAAATGGAGTCCCTTCTGAATGTAAGAAAAGAGAATGTTACGATAAACCAGGAGTAAGAAGAAGAGAAGCTAAAAAAGCTGGTATCAAAAATGCACGTAAACGAAATAGTAGGGCTAATAGAGACTAGGGACTTAGTAGTCTCTTTTTTGGTTTAAGGAGTAGTAATGAAAAAAATAATAAAGAAAATTATCACGGGAATAATTATAGTTATATTAACTATTATTTTAACATTTATATTACGTGAACATTTTTTTAGATTTGATAAAAAGCTAAATAACGATCATAAAAAAATAATTGAACAATATATTTCCAATCTTAATCAAAGTAATTTAAGTGAAAATATGACCTTTTTATCAACTTATTATTTTGGTGATCGTTATAATAACGATAAAATAGAAGTATATCTTTGGGTAATGTATGATGAATATATTGCTAATAATAATCTTTTCGAACAATATCAAAGTTTTAGCAATCCATATGTCATTACCATTGATGTAGCCAATGATCAATTTAAAATAATTAATTATAAAGTTCCCGATGATGGTAATTTATATCGATCAAGTATTAATAAAATGTTCCCACTTGCTATAAGAGGAAAAGTTAATAATTTTCATAATAGTCATAATTATGATAAACTTTTAAAGGAACACGAGGAATTGATTGATACCTATCAAAAATATTATTTAGGAGATGAATAGAATGTTAGAAAAATTTAATCAAGATATGATTACCGCTATGAAAGAAAAAGATCAATTGCGATTAACTGTTTTAAGAATGGTTAAAGGAGCTATGCAACTAGAAAAAATAAATAATAAAAAAGAATTTAATGATGATTTATTGATTGACTGTGTGTCTAAACAAATAAAGATGCGCAATGATTCAATTGTAGAATTTAGTAAAGCTAATCGTATGGATTTAGTAAATAAAAATGAAGAAGAAATTAATATTTTACAAGAATATTTACCACAACAATTAAAAGAAGAAGAATTAGATCAAATTATCGATGAAGTTTTTGCCTTAGTTAAACCTAGTAGTGCCAAAGATATGGGATTAGTTATGAAAGAAATAACTCCCAAAGTTAAAGGTAGAGTTGATATGAAAATACTAAGTGATAAAATCAAAAATAAATTAAATAGTTAATTTTTACCAATGACTTTTAAATCATTCGCCTAAAACGAATGATTTTTTCATATATTTATATAGGTGATAAAATGTTAAATAATTTACGTAATTTTATAAATGATGATGCTTGGCGAATAAATATTATGGAAAATAAAATAGATATTGTTAATTATATTGATGTTTTATCGCTTGATGATAATCGTATTTCTATTAAATATAGTAACGGTTCCATTATTATTAAAGGAAATAACTTATCTATTAGTAAAATGTTAGATAAAGAATTATTGATTGTAGGAGAGGTTCAAAGTATCGAATTTGCATAAATATTATATTACATTTTTTCATATGTTTATATAGGTAAAAAAATGGAGTGGTCTTGTGTTTAATAGTTATTATGAAGTAAAAATAGAAGGCAAAGATATCAAAAGATTTATAAAGATGTTACATCATCGTAAAATAGAATTATTAAGTATTAATTATGATCTTGATAGTATTTTAGTGAAGTTAGATCAAAATAATTATAAAAAACTATTAGAATTAAAAACAATGTATGAACTTAAATTAACAAGATTATATGGTTTAGCTAAATACAAGTACCTAATAAAAAATTATTTACCTTTTTTATGTTGTTTATTAATAGGGTTTTTAACTTTATTTTTATTATCTAATATTATTTTAGATGTTGAAGTAGTTCATCGCAAAGAAGAAATTAGAAGTCTTATTAATAAAGAATTAAAAAGATATCATTTAGAGAAATATAATTTAGTAGTACCTTTTGCTAAAAAGGAAGAAATAGTTAAAAATATTTTAGATAATAATAAAGATCGTTTAGAATGGTTGGAAATTGAAAGAAAAGGAACTAAATATATTGTCAAAGTAGAGGAACGTATTATTAATGAACCAAAACAAGAATCAGGGCCTAGACATGTTGTAGCTGGGAAAGATGGTATTATTAAACATATTGATGCATCGAGTGGTGAAATTGTTAAAGCTATTAATGATTATGTTAAAAAAGGTGATATTATTATTAGTGGTAATATTAGTAAAGGTGATGAAATTAAGAATGTTGTTACAGCTTCTGGTAATGTATATGCTGAGGTTTGGTATGAAGTTAAAGCTACAATGCCCTTAGTATATAAAGAAGAATATCTTACAGGTAGAACTAAAAAGACATTAACCTTAACATTTCTTAATCATAATTTTTCTTTATTTGATTTTTTTCCTTATCCAAACAAAAGGATTCAGGAACATATTATTATGCAAAATAATTTATTACCTATTAAATTAAGTTTTAATTTAGAAGAAGAAATGCATGTTATTGATGAAGTATATACTTATGAAGAAGCGATCGATAAAGCTCTTGATTTAGCAAGAGAAAAGATCAAAGTTAAATTAGACAAAAATGAGGAAATATTATTTGAAAAAAAATTGAAAACTATACAAAATAATAGTACAATAGAATTGACTGTATTTTTTAAAGTATATGAGAATATAACATCATATCAAAGCATAGAAGAGGATAATAGTATAGAGGAGTGAGAATATGTTATATTGCGATATTTTAACATCATTAGATAATACTCTTGGCGATGTTTTACAAATGACATGGCCAATGCTATTTATTTCTATGGTTTTAGTAGCAACAGTAAGATTGGCTTATTTATTTAAAAAAAAGGAAGAATTTGTTTTACATCGCGAGATATTATTATTAACTTTTATGCTTTATATTTTATGTTTGTTCCAAATTGTTACTTTTCAAGATATTAATACGGTAAGTGGTAATAATTATATTCCTTTTAAAGAAATATTGCGTTATGATTTTGGGGGAAGACTATTTGTTAAAAATATTATTGGTAATGTTCTTTTATTTATACCTTATGGTTTTTTTGCAACTTTATATGCTGATATAAAAAAAGGTAGGAGTGCTTTTCTTCTAGTTTTTCTAGCATCTTTATCAATTGAATGTACGCAATTAATGATTGGTAGAATTTTTGATGTTGATGATATTATATTAAATGTTTTAGGAGGAATGCTTGGGTTCTTTTTATATCGTGCCTTGGACAAGCTAAGTGATAAAGTACCTAAATTATTTAAAAATAGATTCTTTTTAGATATAGTATCAGTAGGAATATTTTTAATAGCTATATTTTATGTAATGTGGAGGTTGTAATGCAAGTAAATGTTTTTAATGAAACTAGCCAACAATTAGATAAAGAATTAGATGAATTAGAAAATTTATTAAAAAATATTTGTCAAGATGAAAAATTAGGGGATGGTGAATTTAATGTTATTATAGTTAATGAAAAGAAAATTCACGAATTAAATAAAACTTATCGTGGGGTAGATCGAGTAACTGATGTTATTAGTTTTGCTTTGGAAGATGACAAAAGTTTTCAAATAGAAAATTATCGTATGTTAGGGGATATTTATATTTGTATTGAAAAAGTGAAAAGTCAAGCTATATTATATGGTCATTCGTTTAAAAGAGAATTATCGTTTTTAGCTGTTCATGGCTTATTACATCTTTTAGGATATGATCACATGAATGAAGAAGATGAAAAAATAATGTTTGCTAAGCAAGAGGAGGTATTATTGCGCTATGGCATTACAAGATAAAAAAAATAAAAATGAAAAGTATTTGGTTGACAAAAAGAAAAGTATTTTTGCTAGTTTTGGACATGCCCTCGATGGGATTAAAGCATCCTTTACAACAGAATATCATATGATTATTCATGGTTATGTGGCAGTATGTGTTATTATTGCAGGAGCTTTATTTCAAATTAGTTATATTGAATGGTTAATATGCCTAATTTTAATTGGTATGGTTATTGCCTTAGAACTAGTAAATACCGCTATTGAAGCTGTGACTAATATGATTACAACCGATAATAATTTCTATGCCAAAACAGCTAAAGATGTATCAGCAGGAGCGGTTTTGGTTATGAGTATTATATCAGCTTTAATTGGTTTAATTATTTTTTTACCAAAGTTTTTTGAACTTTTTTAGGAGGATTTAATTTATGAAAGAAAAATTGTGTTTATTACTTAATAATAGTTATAGCCCTTATTCTCATTTCCGTGTAGCAGCCATTGCGGTTATGAAGGACGGAGAAGAATTTAATGGTGTTAATTGTGAAAATGCTAGCTATGGTGCTACTATTTGTGCGGAACGTGTAGCAATTACTAGTGCTATTGCATCTGGTTATAAAAAGGGCGACTTTGATACCTTGTATATTATGTGTGATAGTGACAATATAGATACTTGCTGTTTTATGTGCCGTCAAGTTATACAGGAATTTTTTAGAAAAGATCAAAAGATCATAATGATGAATAGAAATGGTGATCAATTAATCAAAACCGTGGAGGAGTTATGTCCTTATCCCTTTGTTGAGGAATGTTTATGAAAGCAGGCTTTGTTAGTTTAGTTGGGCGACCTAACGTCGGTAAAAGTACGCTTTTAAACAGCTTATTGGAGCGTAAAATTGCTATTACTTCTAAGGTTAGTGGAACAACGAGAAATATTATTTATGGCATATATAATGACTTGGATAGTCAAATTATTTTTGTTGATACTCCTGGCATTCATAAACCTTTAAGTAAGTTAGGTAACTTGATGAACCAAAAAGCCTATACTATGGCTAATGAAGTAGATATTATTTTACTTTTAATTGATGCTAGTAGTGGTTTTGGTAGGGGTGATCAATTTATTTTAAATAAAGTAAAAGATCTTAATAAACCTATTTTTTTAATTATGAATAAAGTAGATGTAATTAAAAAAGATCAGTTATTAGAACAAATTAATAATTATAAAGATATATATCCTTTTCGAGAAATAATACCTATTTCCGCTTTAAAAGGTGATAACGTTACTGATATTATTATGACTATCAAAAAATATTTGTCAGAAAGTGAGCAATTATATTCGGATGAGGATATTACTAACGTTAGTCGCGATTTTTTATTAGCCGAAATGGTTCGTGAAAAAATTCTTAATATGACAAAACAAGAAGTACCTCATGCTGTTACTTGTGTGGTTGAACATTTTGAAGAAGATGAAAAGAAAGCTTGTGTTAAGGTAACTATTATTGTCGATCGCGATAATTTAAAAAAGATTATTATTGGTCAAAAAGGCGCTTTATTAAAAGAAGTAGGGATCCAAGCAAGAAAAGATATGGAAGAATTTTTAGGTAAAAAAGTTTATTTAGAGACATATGTTAAGACCCTTGCTAATTGGAAAGATAAAGAGAAATATTTAAATGAACTAGGGTTAAATGAATTAAATTAAGTTATAATTATGTCAAATTATTATCATGATAATACTAGGTGATAATAATGAATGAAATATTATGGGATTTATTTAAGACAACTGGTGATATTAAATATTTTTTGCTTTTGCAAAAAATAGAGGTGAAAGATCATGGAAATAAAAAAACTAGAAGGAATAGTACTAAGTGAAACTAATTATAGTGAATCTAGTAAAATCTTAAATGTTTTGACCAAAGAATTAGGTATTATTGGCATAATATCCCGAGGTTGTCGCAAGATCAAAAGTCAGTTGCGTAGTGTTAGTTGTAAAATGACTTGGGGGTTATTTAATATTTATTATAAAGAAAATGGATTATCAACTTTAATTAGTGTCGATGTTTTAGATAATTTAAATAATACTAAAAAAGATATAATTAAAATTAGTTATGCTAGTTTTTTATTAGAACTTACTGAACAAGTTTATAAACAAAATAACGATTCTTTAATATTTTCTTTATTTACAAGTAGTTTAAAAAAAATAGATAGTGGTTTTGATCCAATTGTTATTACCAATATTATTGAATTAAAATATTTAGATTATCTAGGTATAGGATTGCAATTAGATGGTTGTAGCAATTGTGGTAATCGTGATGATATTGTAACTATTAGTGTTAAGTATGGTGGCTATATTTGTAAAGATTGCCTTAAAGATTTACCATTAGTAAGTAGTAAAGCGATAAAATTAATTAGAATGTTATATTATGTAGATATAGATAAAATTACTAAATTAGATCTACATTATGATACTATTAAAGAAATAGATTCTTTTTTAGATGAATATTATGATGAATATTCTGGACTTTATTTAAAAAGTAAACAATTTTTAAAAAAAATAAATACGATCAATTGTTAAAAAAACAGTAAGTTTATAATTTATAACTTACTGTTTATTATTTTATTAACTATCTTTACAGCAATTGCCTCTGTTTTTTGATTAATATCATTACGAGGATTAAATTCGACTAAATCAAATGATTGAATTAATTTTTCTCTTTGTAAAACCTCATCTAATATCATAAAAGCTTCTTCTTCAGTGATACCATTTTCTTCTTTAATGGATACACCAGGAGCTATTGTGGGATCAATTACATCTAAATCGTAACTAATATGAAGTCCATTAGTATTATTACTAGCAATAGCAAAAGCTTCTTGCATTACTTTTTTAATTCCTAATTTATGAATATCATCAGTTGTAAAAACTGTAACATGCATATTTTTAATATTATTTAATTCCTGATCTTTGTTTTCTTCTTGGGAACGGTATCCGACGATAACAGTATTAAGAGGATTATAATAATTACCATCATGAAATAAAGATAATTCTTTATTTAGACCATTGATACTCGCTAAAGGTAATCCATGTATATTGCCAGTAATAGTAGTTATAAAAGTATTATAGTCTAAATGTGAATCAATCCAAATAATGCCTAAATTATTACTTGTTTTAATTGAGCCTAAAGCTGACGCTATGGCAAGACTATGATCGCCACCTAATATAATAGGAAAATTATGATCATTTTTACATTTATAAATAGCCTTATATAACTTAGTATTAAATTCGTTAATCGCATCCATATTTTTAGCTAAATCATTAGGATCATGACTTTTCTTAACCTGTGGTTTATCAATATTAATAATATCATTTATATGACTATTATTAACAAAATGTTGACTAATAACTAATGGTCCTTCTTCACTACCATCAACATTAGTACCTAAATCTGTATTAGCATTAATCAATGTTATTTTCATTTTACCACCTTTATTAATAATACTGTAAATAATTGTATATTTCAAGGGTAACTATACTTTTTTTGCTTATTTTACTGTATACTTATATAAGGAGATGAGTTCATGAAAAAGTTAAGTGAATTGTATCCTGGGTATCCAGATATCGATATTAAAGGTATTAAAATAAATTCTAAGGAAGTAGAAGAAGGAGATCTTTTTGTCTGTACCAAAGGTGTAACAGCTGATCGTCATCTTTTTATTGATGATGCGATCAAAAATGGTGCCAAAGCTGTTGTGGTTAGTCGGGATGTTAAGTGTGATATTCCTTGTATTAAAGTGGAAAATACTAATAAAGAGTTACCTAAAATTTGTTCTAAATTTTATGATCATCCAGAAAATAAGTTATATATGATTGGTGTTACTGGTACTGATGGTAAAACCAGTGTTACTACAATAACGCAAACTTTATTAGGTAGTGATCTATGTGGTTATATGGGTACTAATGGTCGTAGTTGTAGTCTTTTTAATAAAGATACTAACAATACTACTCCTGACAGTGACAAATTATATGGCTATTTAAATGAATTTTTAGAAAGTGGATGCCAATATGTAGCCATGGAAACATCAAGCGAAGCTTTCTTTCGTGGGCGATTAGAAGGAATTACTTACCAAATTGGCGCTATTACTAATATCACCAAGGAACATTTAAATATTCATGGTAGCTTTGAAAATTATATTGATTGTAAATGTCAATTATTTAGACAAATTGCCAAGGATGGGTACGCTATTTTAAATAAGGATGATGCTTTTTTTGAAAACGTTTTAGCTTGTTGTCATAGTCATGTTTATACTTATGGATTGGATCCAGATAATACTTTACAAATAAAAAAATTTACGATAAGACCTGATAAAACATTGATTACTTATCGTTATAATAATAAAGATTATGATATTATTAGTCCTTTATTAGGGGATTTTAATGTTTATAATTTAGCATGTGCTTTATTAATATGTTTAGCAGCTGGTAAAAAAATGGAAGAATTAATTCCTAATATCGATAAATTATTTGTATCAGGGCGTCTAGATATGTTACCTAATATTGGTCAAAACTTTTATGTAATGATCGATTATGCTCATACACCTAATGGGATAAGTAAATTATTAAACTTTGTTCATACGCTTGATATCAATCGCAGTATAGTGGTTATTGGATCAGCAGGGGAACGTGATTATTTAAAAA
Source organism: uncultured Bacilli bacterium (assembly GCA_947628525.1). GTDB lineage: Bacteria > Bacillota_I > Bacilli_A > RF39 > UBA660 > RGIG3091. The sequence goes on along the minus strand of CANRAE010000007.1, from coordinate 3,661 downwards.
GACCACTTATGGGTAAAACAGTCGTTGAAAATGCTAGTTATGCTATTTTTACTTATGAAGATCCTAGAAGTGAAGATCCCCTTGATATAATTAATATGATGATAAGTGATATCAAAGACACCCATAATAATTATGAAATAGTAGTAGATAGAAGTTTAGCTATTAAAAGAGCTATTGATATAGCTCAAAAAAATGATATTGTTTTAATACTAGGAAAAGGTAATGAAACTTATCAAAAATTAAAAAAGGAAGTTATTTATTTCAATGATATTGAAGAGGCTATGAAACATTTACAAGATCGCCTATCCCAAGAAAAACAAAAAGTTTAATAAAAAAAGATGAAGCAATATAACTATTCTTTGATTATAGCAAAGATTTCTTGTAATTCTTCATCTTTTATTTTACAGTTAGCAGGACTAGTAGAAGGTAGATAAATACTTTCTCTTTTAGTTTTGGGATAACAATATTTTTTATATAAAGTAGTAGCTGTTTGACCGAGAGTAAATATTTTGGTAATTTTAGTTTTTTTTAAAATCATATTAATATCGTTACTTTTAACGTTTTTAATCGAAGCATCCATAGAATTATTAATGATGCAAGATGCTACAACATCCCATAAAGCAATATGATGTTTATTTAGAAAACTTTGTTTTTCGGGGATTGTCTTAGGTATAGGTTCATTATATACTTGGGCTAATATTTTCCAAAATCTATTTTTAGGATGACTATAATAAAAACCTTCATTTCTTGATTTAATAGAAGGAAATGATCCTAAAATTAAAATAGTATCCTCTTTATGATATATTGGTTCTAATTCATGATATACTTTTTTATTCAATTTTTCATCACCATTAATTATTATACTTGTTCTTGAATTATCCAAGCAATCATTTTATAATAAAATAATATAAATTATTTAAAGGTGATCAAGATGGTTCAAAATCGCATAAAAAAAATTATTAATATTGGTTTCATTGCTGCCATTCTTTTAGTAATTTGTTATGGCACCTTTCATGCCCATGTTTTTCAATTTGAAATTAGTATTTTTGAAAATAGACTGGCCTATATGATGCCAAATTTTAATTTAACATCCTTTTTTAATAAAAGTTTTCAAGATAATGTCGAATTAGCTTATTCTGATCAATTACCACTAGCTAATTATATGAAAAAATGGTATCAATATACTAATAACTATACTTTTGATAAAGTAGCTTATGATCTTTTTAAAGACAATTGCTCTAATAAGTATATTAGAGTAGATAATATACTTAGTCATTATGATTGCCAAAATGGGAACTTTTATAATTTGGTGTATAATATTGAAAGAGTAAATATTGCTAAAACATCTTTTGATAATCGCATTGCTAATATAAATGAATTAATATCAGGTGGTAATTGGGAAACTTATATTTATTATATAGAAAGAGATAATGATATTGATTTTACTACCAATGAAAAAAGTGGTATATATGAATATTTAAAAGCTAATATTAATACTCCTAATGTTTATCGCTTTGAAATACCCGATTATACTACTTTTAATAAATATTTTTATAAATATGATCATCATTGGAATCATTACGGTTCTTATAAAGCTTATCGACAATTGGTTAGCATTTTAACTAAAGATAATCCTTTACTTCCTAAGGATGAAGTTTTAGTTTCTAATTCTTTTAGTGGAGGCAAAAGTAATTATAATGGATATTATAAAGAACCATTTATAGTTTATCGCTTTGATTTACCTAATTACAGTTTTTATGTTAATGGTAAAGAGAATAAAAATTATTTTAATCAAGAATTATTCCTTAAAAATAAAGAACAATATGGAACATATGCCACTTATTATGGAAGTAATGATGGCGAAGTTATTTATGATAATCATGATGATAGTAAAGAAAATATTTTGATAGTTGGCGAATCTTATGATAATGCGGTTGTATATCTTTTAGCTAGTCATTTTAATAAAAGTTATGTAATCGATTTGCGTGCTTATGAAGAAGATATGAAAGAAAAAATGCATTATCAAGATTATATAGAAAAGCATCATATTAGCAAAGTATTAATAATAGGTAATATTGGTTTCTTTAATGGATTAGTTTTTAATATGGAGGCATAAAATGGTATATAGCAGTTTAACTTTCCTTTTTGGCTTTTTATCAATTTTATTAATATTATATTTTTTGATGCCTAATATCAAATTAAAAAATATAGTTTTATTAATTTTTTCAATAGTATTTTATGCTTGGGGTGAACCTAAATGCATCTTATTAATGATATTAATAACTATCATTACTTATATTAGTGGTTTAGCAATTGCTTTTTGTATTAAAAAGGAAAAAACACGACTTAAAAAAATTACTTTTGTTTTATCTATTATGATCATTTTATTAAATTTAATCATTTTTAAATATGCTAATTTTTTAGTAGAAAATATAAATAATATATTTGATAGTAATATGCAAATGTTAAATTTAGTTATGCCAATAGGTATTAGTTTTTATACTTTTCAAATTTTATCTTATCTAATTGATTTATATCGTGGTAAAATTGCGGTTCAAAAGAATTTTTTGCTATTATGGTTATATATATCTTTATTTCCCCAATTAATTGCAGGACCTATTGTTAGATATGAAGATATTTATAAAGAGTTAACACTTCGTCATTCTTCTTTTGATGATATTGTTGATGGTTCTAAAAGATTTATAATAGGGCTTGCTAAAAAAGTTATTATAGCTAATCAACTAGCAATGATTGTTGATCTTGTTTTTGATAATAATTTACCTAATTTAGGTACTTCTTTAATGTGGATTACTATCTTTTGTTATACATTTCAAATATATTTTGATTTTTCTGGTTATTCTGATATGGCCATTGGGCTAGGAAGAATATTTGGTTTTCATTTTTTAGAAAATTTCAATTATCCATTAACTGCTAAATCAATTACTGATTTTTGGCATAGATGGCATATATCTTTATCTAGTTGGTTTAAAGATTATGTTTATATTCCTTTGGGAGGTAATCGCGTAAGTACAATTAAGTGGGTAAGAAACATTTTAATTGTTTGGTTATTAACAGGACTTTGGCATGGTGCTAGTTGGAATTTTGTGATATGGGGATTATATTTTGGCATTTTATTAATAATAGAAAAATTATTTTTACAAAAATGGTTAAAAAAAGTACCTGTTTTTATAGCCTGGGCATATACTTTGGTCATAGTAACAATTAGTTTTCTTATCTTTCGAGCAAATAATTTTTCTCAATTAAGTAATTTTGCTAGATTATTAATTTGTTATCAACCAACTAATTGGTTACTGTTCTTACAAGATCATTTAATGGTTTTTAAAAATATTATTATTATACTTCCAGCCTTTATTTTGGCATTTCCTATCTATAAATACACTAATGATAAATATCAAAATAGTCTAATATATACCTTATTAGAAGATGTAATTATTTTTGGCTTATTTATCATATGTATTGCGATACTTACTAATAATGGATATAATCCTTTTATATATTTTAGGTTTTAACTTTTAAAATGATATAAAAAATTAACAAAAGTAATAAGGTATGATTTACTTTTGTTTTATTATGTGACCGTGTTAGGTCACATATAAAACCACCAGCTAAGCTGGTGTGAATATAAAGAGCTCCGCCCATC
>CANRAE010000006.1 GCA_947628525.1 uncultured Bacilli bacterium | reverse complement strand
ATTATGAACTTTATGATTCTTCTCAAATCTTTAACTTCCTATATAAAGATAATTTAATTCATTTTATATAAAAAAAAAGAAAATCAAATTTATTATAAATTCAACTTTCTTTCCTTTTTCCCCCAAAACTCTTTACACTAACTAGCAATTTGCCTACATTTTTAATACTTAATGGGAGAATTAGTATAGGTGATAATAGTGCTAAATTTTCAAAGATTAAGAGATATTAGAGAAGATCATGATCTAAGTCAAGATCAACTGGCAATTATTTTAAATGTTAAACGTTCAACATATTCTTTATGGGAACTAGGAATTAATATTATTCCTATTAATGATTTATACAATTTTGCTTATTATTTTGGTTATAGTATAGATTATATTTTAGGTTTATCTAATAATAAAAAAGCCAAATATTATAATCACCAGTTAGATAGACAATTACTAGGTAATAATATTCATTATCTTAGAATAAAACAAGGACTTTCCCAAGAAAATATTGCTCAACTATTAGATGTTAGTCAAGCTTGTATTTATCGTTATGAAAAAGGTTTAATTACTATTTCTTTATCTAATTTATATGTACTTTGTAAAAATTTTTGTGTAACATTTGATGAAATCTGTTGTAAACAATTGTCAAATGATAAAATTAGTTCTCGATAATCAAATAATAATTATTATTCTTCATTTATTATGGTATAGTGATAAGAACTAAGTTTATCAATATCTTTTTTAGGTAAAGTGATGATATATTTAATATCTTCATTATATATTTTTTGATATTTATAGTTTTTAATAATATAGTCTAGTGTTTTTTGATCTTCATATGTAGTAGTTATCTCAATGGTTAAAGAAGGAATGATTTCGATTAATTTGCTTGCTTTAACGACATTACTGCTAGCTTTAGTATAAGCACGTAAAAGGCCACCAGCTCCTAGTTTTATACCGCCAAAATAACGGACGACAACACATAAAACCATATTTAAATGATTTTTTTCTAATACTTGCAAAATAGGAAGACCAGCTGTTCCGCTAGGTTCATTATCATCACTACATTTTTTTTGATCATTTATGATATAAGCATAACAATAATGAGTGGCATCATAATATTCTTCTTTAATTGCTAATAATATTGAATTAACATCTAAGACATTATTTACTTTATATGTTTTGGCAATAAATTTAGATCTTTTAACTTCTAATGTATAGGTATTATTTTCTTGAATTGTATACATATAATCACCATCTATATTATATCTTAATTAATATTTAATATAAATATATTTTACCTGTAAAAAAGCAAAAAAACGATAAATATGCACATGGTTGTATTTTTTTGTGTTATAATTTTTTTGGTGAAGGAAATGGAAAAGGACGTTAAAGAACATATTAAAGAGAAATTGGCTTTAGTACCTAATTTACCTGGTAGTTATCAAATGAAAAATAAAGATGGTATTATCATTTATGTAGGTAAAGCTAAAAATTTAAAGAATCGTTTAAAAAGTTATTTTACTGGAACAGTTACTGGTAAAACAGCCATGTTAGTAAATGATATAGCAACTTTTGAATATATTGTTACTTCATCAGAATTAGAATCTTTGATCTTAGAAATTACTTTAATCAAGAAATATAATCCTAAGTATAATATTTTATTAAAAGATGATAAAAGTTATCCTTATATTGAACTTACTAATGATAAATATCCCCAAGTTAAAGTAGTAAGAAATATTAATAGAAAACGTCATAAAAGTCATTTATTTGGACCTTTTCCTAATGTTAATGCTGCAAGACGTACCGTTGAAATAATTAATCGTGTTTATCCTTTACGAAAATGTGCTACTTTAAAAAAAGATGTTTGTTTATATTATCATTTAGGTGAATGTTTAGGTTATTGCAAATATAATAATATTGATAGTAAATTAATTAATCAAATGCGCTTAGAAATTACTTCTTTTTTAAAAGGTGATGCTTCAATTATTACCAAAAAAATTGAAGAAGATATGTATAAGGCTAGTGAAGCTTTGAATTTTGAAAAAGCTAATGAATTAAAAAGTATGCTTAATGATATCAATATTACTTTAAAACGTCAAAAGATCGATCTAAACCGTAAATATAATTTTGATATGTTTGCTTATTGGAAAAATAATAATTATTTATCCATTCAAGTCTTTTTTATAAGAGATGGTCTTTTATTTGGAAGACATAAAGACATATTTAATATTGTCGATAGTGAACAAGAAGAAATTATAGAATATATTATTAAATTTTATGAAAAAGATCATTTGTTACCCAAAGAAATTGTCATAAGTGATGAAGTTGATAGTAAATTATTAGAAGAATATTTACAAGTTAAAGTATTAACTCCTCAAAGAGGTGATCTTAAAAATCTTTTAAGAATGGCCCAAGATAATGCTATGGTGGCATTAAAGGAAGAAGAAGAAATATTAAAGAAAAATGATATGGAACGTTTAAATGCTAAAAAAGAGTTAGAAAAACTTCTTAATATTCCTAATATCAGTAGAATAGAATCTTTTGATAATTCGCATTTATTTGGTACTTTTTACGTTGGTGCGATGATTGTATTTGATGACTTTTTACCTAACAAAGATTTATATCGTAAATATAAAATTAGTGTTGATGTTAAAGATGATTTAAATGCTATGCGCGAAGTTTTATATCGCCGGTATTATAAAGTTCTAATGGAAGAAGATGAAGCCCCTAGTTTAATTGTTATTGATGGGGGTGAGTTACAAGTAAAAGTAGCCAAAGAAATACTTAGTTCTTTACATTTAAATATACCTATTATAGGCTTAAAAAAGGATGATAAGCATCGTACTAGTTCCATAGTTGATCAAGATCTTCATACAATTCAGATCGATAGTAAAAGCAATTTATTCTTGTTTTTAAGTAAAATTCAAGATGAAGTCCATCGTTTTGCTATAACTTACCATCGTAATATCAAAAGTAAAGGTATGTTATCTAGTCTTTTAGACTTTGTCCCAGGGATAGGTGAGAAACGGAAGAAAGATTTATTACGACATTTTGGATCGTTAAAGAAAATGAAGGAAGCTTCCAAAGAAGATTTGGAAAAAGTTGTCAATAAAGATGTAGCAGATAATCTATATCATTATTTACAAAATTTAGAAAGTTAGAGTGGTATTTGATATGAAAAAAATAAAAACAAATTTACGATTTATTATTCCTCTTACCTTGGCAATTATCATTATTATAGCTAGCATAATTTATTTAAAAAGAAATCAAAATGATACTTTAAATAGCACTATTACTTCCCAACAAGTATTAGAGCAACAATTATTGGAAATATCAGGAATGAGTAAGATAGATGCTTTTGAATTAATTAAACCTATGTTAGATGAAGCTAATTATACATATACAGTAGAAGCTACAACCGATAATTTATACAAGATAGTCGTATTGACGTCTTATGATAACAAAGAAAATATATATTATGTAGATCCGACAAATAGTAAAGTATATATAGATATTGATAGTAAAGATGAAAGATAGGAAGTAAAATATGAGTAATATTCAATTAATGAGTGAAGATTTAGCTAATAAAATTGCTGCTGGTGAAGTAGTTGAAAAAACCATGAATGTCGTTAAAGAGTTAGTTGAAAACGCTATTGATGCCAACAGTAGTTTTATTAAGATAGAATTAGTTGATAGTGGTGTTAAAGAAATTGTTGTAACTGATGATGGAATAGGAATGGATAAGGAAGATGCGGTTATGGCTTTTTCAAGACATGCTACTAGTAAATTAAAAAGTTTAGAAGATTTATTTAATATTGAGAGTTTAGGTTTTAGAGGTGAAGCACTGCCTTCCATTGCTTCTGTTAGCAGAGTTAATTTAAAAACATCAGATGGTACTAGTGGTACCGAAGTAATTATTAATGGTGGGAAAATAGAAAGCGTTAATAATAGTGATTTGAAACAAGGAACTAAAATTACGGTAAGAGATCTATTTTATAATACTCCTGTTAGATTAAAATATTTAAAAAATTTATATACCGAACTTGCTAATATAGTAGATTATGTTAATAAAATGGCTTTATCTTTTCCTAATATTAAATTTGTTTTAATTAATAATGATAAAGAACTTTTAAATACCGATGGAAAAGGTAATTTATTAAAAGTAATTCATGCTATTTACGGATTAGATGTAACCAAAAAAATGATAGCTATAAATGGAGACAATAAAGATTATAAAATCTCTGGATATATATCATATCCTGAAATGGCTAGAACTAATCGTAATGTTATAACAACCTTAGTTAATGGACGTATTATAAGAAATAGTGATTTAACTAAAACTATTCTTGATAGTTACCATACTTATGTACCAGAATGTAAATTTCCTATTGTCGTTTTAAATATTGAAGCTGATCCTTATTTAATAGATATTAATATTCATCCGACTAAAATGGATATTAAGTTTTCTAATTTTGATAATTTAAAAGCTTTAATTACAGAAGTTATTTCTAATAAATTATCCAAACGTACTTTAATTCCTACCTTAGAAGTTAAAGACAATGAAGAAAAAGAAAAAACGATCAATTTAAAAAATATAATTGATAATTATGTCATTAATAATAAAGAAAATAGTAAAGAAGAGAAAGAATATGATAACATTCAAGAAATGACTCTTGATTTTGCAATTAGTGAAGAACCAGCTAATTTATCTACTAGTTCAACTGATGTAGAGGTTGAAGGAGTAGAGAGGATCAAAAAAATGTATCCTGTTGGCTTAGTTCATGGTACATATATAATTGCTGAAAATGAAGATGGTATGTTTATTATTGATCAACATGCTGCTAATGAAAGAATTAATTATGAAAAATATTTAAAAGCTTTAGGTACCCACGATAATAAAGTAATTGATCTTCTTATTCCTATTAAAATAGAACTATCTAACAATGATTATATTATTTTTAAAGAAAATATGCATTTATTAGAAGAATTAAATTTTACTTTTGAAGAATTTGGAATTAATACTATTTTAATTAGAAGTCATCCTTATTGGCTTCCAACTTTTAATACTGAGGAAGCAATTCGTAAAATAATAGAGATCATCATTATGAAAGAAAATTTTGATAGTTATAAATTTACTGAAAAAATAGCTATTACTTTAGCTTGTAAAATGAGTATTAAAGCTAATGATCATATTACCTTAGAAACAATGGAATATTTACTTGATACGTTACGCAAATGTGAAAATCCTTTTACTTGTCCTCATGGACGACCAACTATTATTACATATTCTAATTATGAATTAGAAAAAATGTTTAAAAGAGCTATGAATTAAGAAGTACTTATCTTGTACTTTTTTTCGATCCGTGTTAGTATAACATATAAAAGGAAAGAGCATATTATGGATTATTGTGTTAAACGTTTTATAGAAGAAACATATCAAAACCCTAATATTTATTATGATTATTTATTAGAAAAATTTTTTATTAATTATAATGATTATAGTAATTGGTTAAATGAATTAGATATTAGAAATAAGTTATTTGCTGATCTTATTATTGATAGTAATTGTATAGCTACTGATGACGTGATTGTTGAATCTGTTTTAACTAAGGAATATAATGTCAGTAATTATTTAAATAATGCTATGATTATTCGTTGCTCTAATGAATTTAAAGTACCAGAAGCAAATGTTAATAATTCTAAAAAAGCTTCTTTTTGTTATATATGTAATGGTTATTATAATGATACTTTATCTAGAATTAATCAAGTATTAGATCAAGGTAGTTTTAATATCGGTATATCTTCTTCTAAACATAAATCTTTTTATAAAGAAATATGTACTTATTATAAACAATTAAAAAATCAATTAATTAATGCTGGTTATAATATTAATCAATATGAAGAAACTCTTCATCAAGATTATAAAGTTTATTTGTTATCATATCGTGCTAAAAGGAAGTGATATAGTGATAGTAGTAATTGTTGGACCCACAGGAGTTGGTAAAACTAAGTTATCAATCGAATTAGCTAAAAGAATGAATGCGGAAATAATAAATGCTGATAGTATGCAAGTATATAAAGAATTAAATATTGCCACAGCTAAAGTAAGAAAAACAGAAATGGATAATATTCCTCATCATTTAATTGATTTTGTTGATATTAACACCTTATATACTGTTTGTGATTATCAAAAAGATTGTCGTAAGGAAATCCAAGAAATATCATTACAAAAGAAAAATATAATTATAGTAGGGGGGACAGGACTTTATATTAAAGCAGCTCTTTATGATTATAAGTTTGCAAAAGAAAAAGAAAAATATGATTTTTCTCAATTTACTAATACCGAATTACTGGCTTTAATAAAAGAAAAAGTACCTAATAGCAATATTCATGTTAATAATCGTCCTAGGTTAGAACGAAAACTTAGTCAAATATATAATAATACAGTTAATACTAATGAAGGAAATAAACCTCTTTATGACTTTATGATAGTAGGATTGTCTACTAATAGAGATTTATTATATAAGAGAATTGATGATCGTGTTGACAAAATGGTTTGTGATGGTTTAATTGAAGAGGCTTATGATTTTTATCAAAGAAATATTCATAGTAAAGCGATTAAAACTTGTATTGGTTATAAAGAATTGTATCAATATTTTGATGGAACAATTACCAAAGATGAAGCTATTGCTTTAATTAAGAAAAATTCACGTCATTATGCTAAACGACAATATACTTTTTTTAATAATCAACTATCAGTTCATTGGTTTAATGTCAATTATGATGATTTTAATCAAACAATTAATGAAGTTTATGAATTTGTTAACAAGGAGGAGTAATGCAAAGATATTTTTGTAATAATAAAGAAAATGATCTTTTTATCTTATCTAATGAAGATAGTTATCATATTAAAACAGTTATGCGTTATAAAGTTGATACTGAAATTGAAATAGTATATGATAAGGAATTATTTATTGCTAAAATTATCGAAATAAGTAATAATGTCCGTGCTAAAATAGTAAAAAAAATAGATACTTTACAAGAAAAGTTTCATGTTACTATTGCTCAAAGTATTGTTCAAGAAAAGAAAATGGATTATATTTTACAAAAAAGTACTGAACTAGGAGTTAAGGAAATTATTCCCCTTAATGTTTCCAGAAGCGTTGTCAAGTTAGATCATAAAAAAGATAGTCGTATTGATCGTTGGAAAAGAGTAGTTAAAGAAGCTAGCGAACAATGTAAACGTACGGATATTCCGCAAATTATGGATATCCATACCATTGCTGATTTAATTAAAGAAGATTATGATATAAAAATTTTATGTAGTGTCAATGAGATATCAAAAAGTATTAAAACAGTCTTATCAAACATTAAACAAAGTGATAAAATATTATTTGTAATAGGACCAGAAGGAGGATTTACTCCTTCGGAAGAAGATATTTTAGTGAAGAACAATTTTATTATGGCATCATTTGGGAACCGCGTATTAAGGTGTGAAACAGCATCAACTTTTGTTCTAAGTATAATTAATTATATATTTATGGGGTGAGAAAATGACAGAATTTATAGAATTTCTAGCAAATAATGAATTGACAATTGTCATAGGTCTTATGGTTTTAATTTTTATCTTGGTTTTGTGTATCATTTTTATTGATTTAAAAGCTAAAAAAGAGGCCAAGGAAGAGTTAAACGATCAAGAAGATAACTTGCATCATGAAGTGTATTACCCATCTAATATCGAAGATACAGGGGAATTAGGTATTTCTGCTAATCAAAAAATTTTAGAAGAAATTGATGTCGATAAAGTAACTAAAAATTTAGAAAAAACAGCTGAGATTGATGAAATAAAATATGTCGAAGAAAACGAAGAATTGGAAAAAACCAAAGCGCAAATAGAATTGCAAACTTTAAAAGAAGAGTTAGCTAAAATAGAACAAGAAGATTTAATAGAAAATAACGATCTCCATGCAGAATCGCAAGGAGCGGAAGAATCCAAAGAATTAGAAAAGAAAGAAGAAAATAATAATATAACAGAAGATTCACCAGTAAATGGTGTTGATACACCTTTGGTTAATATAGAACCTACCCATGATGATCGTATAAGTATGGAAGAAGAAGTTGACCAATTTGAAAGTGATCAAGAAGAAAATGCCATTATTAGTGTCAGTGAATTAGAAGAAAAAAAGCAAATTATAACTGATGAAGAAATAGCTAAATATGAAGATGATGGTAATGAACCTATTTCTATTAAAGAATTAGAAGATCTCTATAAATCGATTGATAATATTAATGAAGAAGTACCAACATTACAAGAAAAAGTTAACTTATATGAAGATAAAGATTTTAAAACAACTCCGGTCATATCACCAGTATATGGTTATGCATCTTCTAATATTGAATTAGAAAATACTGCTAATTTAGATAAACTTAATGAAGAGCTTAAAAAAACTAATGAATTTTTAAATGCTTTAAAAGAATTGCGAAAAAATTTAGAATAAATAAAAAATATGCTATAATACATAATTATAGCTTTTTATTTTGAGGAGAGTAGTAGGATGAAAGTTGGAATATGTACCTTAGGTTGTAAAGTAAATACCTATGAAAGTGAATATATCATTAATGAATTACAAAAGAATAACTATGAAATTGGTAATTTTACAGATATTTGTGATATATATATAATTAATACTTGTACCGTAACTAATGCTAGCGATGTTAAAAGTAGAAAAATGATATCCCAAGCTAAAAGACGTAATCCAAGTGCTATTGTTATAGCTTTGGGATGTTATATTCAAGCAAAACCTAGTAATTTACCAAAAGATATTGATATTATATTAGGTAATAAGGATAAAAGTAAAATTGTAACGATTATTCAAAAGTATTTACAAGATAAAAAAACTATTAATAAAGTCGATAATTTAGATAATAAATTCGAAGATATGTATATTGATCACTTTGTATCAAGAACGAGAGCTTTTGTAAAAATTCAAGATGGATGTGAAAATTTTTGTAGTTATTGTATTATTCCCTATGTAAGAGGTAAATGTCGATCAAAAGATTTTAATACAGTTATTAAAGAAGTAAATGATCTTGTATCGCATGGCTTTCATGAAATTGTATTAACTGGCATTCATACTGGTAATTATGGAACAGATATTAATACTAATTTATGTCATTTATTAAAAGAATTAGTTAAAATAAAAGATTTAAAAAGATTACGTATATCGTCGATCGAAGTAACCGAATTAAATGATGATATCTTAGAAGTTATTAGTCAAAACGATATAATTGTAAATCATTTACATATACCTATTCAAGCTGCCAATGATAAAGTATTAAAAGTAATGAATCGTAAATATAATTTGGAATATTTCAAAGAAAAAATAAAACGCATTAAAGAAATAAAAAAAGATGTATCTATTACTACGGATATAATTGTAGGACATCCTTATGAAGATGATGATGCTTTTAATCAAAGTTTACAAGAGATAAAAGATATTGGTTTTAGTAAATTACATGTCTTTCCATATTCTAAAAGAAAAGGTACTAAATCTAGTGCTATGCCCCAAGTGGATGATATTATTAAAAAGGAACGTACAAAGACTTTATTACAATTATCTAGGCAATTAGAGATAAATTATATGAATAGTTTTTTAAATAGAGAAGTTGAAGTACTTATAGAGAAAGTAACAGATGATTATAGTATTGGTCATACAACCAATTATTTACAAGTTAAGATTAATCAAAAATTAATATCTAATCAATTTGTTAAGGTTGTTATAGAACAAATAGAATATCCATATTGTATAGGTATTTTGATAAAAAAAATTGACTGAATAAAAAAAGGGAAGTATAATTAAATTGAATGATATTAAGAGGGTGTAGATAATGAATAAAAAAAAGATGTTAATTTTTTCTTTATGTGTTATGGTTTTTGTTATATCTATTGCGTATGCAGCATTCCAACAAAGTTTTTCTATTAATGGAACAACCCAGCAATTAGGTAATTTTAGCGTTAAAATTACTGGTTGTGTTTGTGTAACTGGCAATGCTACTTGTACCCCAGCGGGAACTACCAAGAGTAATACAGCATCAATGACTGCTGATTTAAAGTTATCTGGTAACGTAGCATCCTGCAGTTTTAATGTTATCAATGATGGTAACTTAAAAATTAAACCCAATGCGACCAGCCCAAATTGTACAATAAAAGGGGGTATTACTGATGCTGAAAGTAGCACTAGTTTAGATAAACCTATGTATTATACAGTTTCATGGAAGAAGTCTAAATTAGCTGCTGGTGCAACTGGTGACACTGAATTGACAATTGGTGTGACTTATTCATCTAGTATTACACAACAACCGACAACAACTAGTGCTGAAATTACTTGTACTTTACCATATACACAGGATATTTAAGGATAGGTGAAGAGTTGATGAAAAATAATAAAATAATTTTAGTAGTATTTTTAGGGATGGTTTGTTTATTAGGAATATCTTATGCCGCTTTTTCCCAAAATTTAACAGTTAACGGTACAGGTAATATTGCCTCGACATGGAAAGTAGAAATAGATACCACTAATTCAAGTTGTAGTGTTACAAGTAAAGATTCTAGCTTAGCCACTGTTGCTAGTGTCTCTAAAACAACAACTACTTTTTCGACAACAATTAAGTGGGCTTCACCTGGCGATGTTGTCACATGTGATGTAAGAGTTAAAAATTCAGGTACGCTTGATGCTAAGGTAGCTATGACTGGCGTTAAACTTTATACGACATCATCAACGTCAACAGCTTGTGCCAATGTAACAGCTACTGCCCAAGGTACTCCATATACAGGAACAACAGCTGGAACCAAAGTACCTGCATCACCAGTTACCATAACTGCATCAGGCGTAACAGTGGGAACATTAACAGTAACTCATGGTAATTATGCTATCTTTACTTTCAAATTTACATATAGTTCTACCGCAACTACTGCTGCTGGTACATGTACTTTTACTACTACAACTAAGGCTACTCAATAATTTTCTATCTAAAATAAGTATTACACTTATTTTTTTTTGCTAAAAGAAACGAGAAGTTAAAAGCTATTTGGCAAAGAGAAACATCGCATTAAATAAATAATTTACATACGTAAAATTATGACAAAAATGTGCCAATAGAGCCCTATGTCGTTGACACAGGGGGGGGGGGTGATCTATAATTATTGATATAAGGTAGGAAAGGATGAAATAAAATTATGGAAAGAAAAACAATTGTTATGACAGTTCTTGTTGTATCTTTAGCAGTTATGGCAATAGTATATGCGGCTTTTAGTACTAATTTAAAGGTTACCGTTACAGCAACAGGTGCTGGAATTGATGTAGGATATGCATGTACTTGTACTGGTACAGCTGGCCTTTCAGGAGCAACCGTTCCGACTGGAACTTGTTCAGTCGCTTCTAACAAGCTTAGTATTACTATTAGTGCTACTTTACATCAGCCAGCGGATAATGTAGCTTGTAAGATAACAGCAACTAATAATAGTGGATTTGCTGTTAAAGTAGGTACAGCTTTCACATGCGGTGATGCTCTTGCAACACCATTTAGTAGTAGTGTAAGTGGCGGACCAACTACTTCTGATGCAGCAGTTGCTGTTGGAGGAAAGAAAGAGTGGACAGTAAATATTGGATATTTAACTAGCATAACTAGTCAACCAACTACAACAACGAGCAAAACACTTACATGTACAATGACTTGGGTACAAGCAGCATAATTTAGGAAAGGAGATTTATTATGAAGAATATGAAAGGTTTTACGATTTCTGTTTTAGCTGTAACGTTAATCATCGTAGGAGTTGCCTATGCAGCATTTTCGCAAAATTTAACAGTAAACGGAACGGGTACAATTTCCTCTACATGGGGGCCAATATATATATCAAGTTGTAGTTGTGCATCTACAACGGCTAAAGATTCTGCGCATCCATCAAGTGCAACATGTACACCAACAACAGAAGGTACAACAACGGATACAACGGGGACTATTACAGCAACAATGATTTCACCAGGAGACAAAGTAACTTGTACATTTAATACAGTTAATGCTGGTACATTACATGCAGCAGTACCAACGTTTTCTGTAAGTCCAACAAGTAATGATTATTTTACAGTAACAGGAGGTAGTGGAACTTGTATTAAAGCTAAAAGTGGTACTACTAATGGAACTGGCTCATTTACAGTTTCTGTTGAATATAAATCAGGAGTTACTGCTAAACCAGCATCACAAACAATAACAGTTACACCAAACTATAAACAAGCTGCAAGTTGTGCTTGATATACTATTAAAAAGAGAATGTTCTCTTTTTTTATTATACAGGAGGTTTATGAATTTTAATAATTATAATGAGTTAATAACATATTTAAAATCTATAAGTGATCAAAAATATGCTATTTTCAATCAAAAAATAATTAATACTAATAAAGAAATTATTGGGGTTAAAATACCAATATTAAGAAAACTTATTAATAAAGTGGATGCCAATACGTACGAAAAAATACTTAAATATTTGAAAAATACATATTTTGAAGAAAGTATTATTGAAGGATTAATTATTGCTAATATCAAGGATCAAAGACTTTTTGATTTGTATTTTGACAAATTCATTCATAAAGTAGATAATTGGGCAACGTGTGATATATGTATAGCTAACATGAAAAGTTTAGCTAAAAATGAGAAATATTTTGATTTAGCTACTTCATATCTTAGTAGTAATCAAGAGTTTATTGAACGAATCGGCTATATAATGATAATGGATCATTTTTTAGATGATAATCATATTGATAAAATCTTTACTTTGATTGATAATAATCCATCTACCTTTTATTATAGTCAAATGGCTAAAGCTTGGTTATTAAGTATTTGCTTTTGTAAATATCGTCATAAAACTTTGAATTATCTTAACAATAATAAGTTAGATAATTTTACTTATAATAAAACGTTACAAAAAATATTAGAATCTAGGAAAATAACGGATCATGATCGAAAAATAATCATTGATATGAAAAGAAATACTAAATAGTAAGTATTTCTTTTACTTTTTTATAATTATAAAAGGTTATATATATACAACTAATACTAATACCTAATATAAGGCTCCAAATACCAATACCAAATAACGAAAAACTAATTAATGATAAAGCTCTTATACTCATGCCTATTATAGTTGTATGCATATTTATTTTGCTTTTACCAACAGCATCTAGACTTGACGATAAAGGTGCTTGTATATATTGTATTAAACAAATAGGAGCAAGAAAACGAATATAATTGATCCCTTCACTAGTTCCATATATTAATTTTAATGGTACACTAGGTATTAGTTCAAAAAAAAGAGTAACGGGAATGCCTATTATTAAAGAAAACATAATTGCTTGTTTTATTTTTCTTTTAATATATGAATAATTATTATTAGCGTATGCTTTACTTACTACTGGTAGTAAAGCTTGGGAAATAGCATTAGTAAAAAAAGAAGGTAATAAAAGTAAAGGCATAACGTAACCATTAATAATACCATATTCTCTTACAATATAATCATTAGAAAAACCTGATTTTAATAAAACAAAAGTTAAGATAATTGGTTCTAAAAAATAACCGATAGAACCGATGATTCTTCCCCCAGTAGTAGGTAGGGAAATATTAAGAATAGCTTTTAAATTAAGAGGATCTATGATGATATCTTTTTTCTTTATTTTGGCCTTTTTAGGAAGATGCAAAAATAAAACGATAAACGATATAAATTCACTTATAACGTTAACTAATATCAGACCACTAACGGCGTAAATTAAGCTTTTATTAAGAAGTTTAGGAATAGTTATAATAATTAATATTAATCTTATAATTTGCTCAGTAATATTAGATAAAACATGAGGGATCATTTTTTGTTTACCAAAAAAGTATCCTCGTAAAATACTTGATAAACTATCAAAAGGAAGAACTACACCAATAGCTAAAATAGGATAATAGCACCTAGGATCTTTTAATAAATTATTAGCTAAAGTAGGTGCTAAAACAATAATTAAGAGCATTAAAAAAACATTTATTATCAAAGATATAGGTACAACTGTAAAAACTATATTTTTATTATTGTGCTTATCCTCAGATACTAATTTACTTATAGCTACTGGAAAGCCTAACTGTGATAAAGTCGTAAAAAGCGAAAAAGTAGGGAAGATTAACATATATAATCCAATACCATCTACCCCAACAATTCTATTCATAACTATCTTAATAACCATTCCTAATATTTTAGTTATAAAGCCACCTAACATAAGTATAATTGCTGATGTAATAAACTTTTCTTTATTCATATCAAAAATATATGCATAAAAAAAAGAAATATAACAAAAAAACCTATGAAATAGGTATTATTTAAATATATACTACAATACTTGCAATAAAAGATAAGATCATTATCATTAATAAAATAATCGATACAACTTTAACAACTTTCTGATTCATTTTTATAACACCTCGTTACCATTATAGCATGAATTAAGTAAAATACCAATAAATAATCATAAATAAGAAAATACTTAATATGATTTTAATGGGTGATTGATATGAATTTAGGAATTAATAAAGCCAAGAAACATATAATACGTCAAAAAAAACGTTATTTATTATTAACTATCTTAGTTGGTTTAAGTATATTATTAGGCATTATGTTTTGGTTTATTATTAGTAATAATGATACTATTATGGTAAAAGAACATTTAACTACTTTTTTTACGAATATTAGTAATAAAGATAATTTGAATTATGTCGTAGCATTAAATAATTCTTTGATCACTAATTTAGGTTATATTTTATTGATTTGGTTATTAGGAATGTCTATTATTGGTTTTCCTTTTATTATTTTATTAATTGGTATTAAAAGTTTTATTTTTGGCTTTTCAATTTCGTCATTAATAGCTAGTTTAGGGTTTAAGAGTATACCAATTATGATCGTCTATTTATTTCCTCATCAACCTTTATTTCTATTATTACTTGTTTTAATAGGATTTTATGCATTATCTTTTTGCATTAAATTATTTCGTTATTTGTTTTTAAAAGAAAATATTAATTTTAAATTTGTTATGCGTAAATATATCAAAATACTATTATTATGTTGTATAGTGTCTTTAATATTGTCAATTTATGAAACTTTTGTAGCAACATATTTAATGGGTCTTTTGTCATCATTAGTTTAAATTTACTTTTACCTAAAAATAATATATAATAAATTAGTGGTGAAACGTATGGAAAAAAAGGGAAAAGTAATAATTGGAATGAGTGGTGGCGTTGATTCTTCGGTTGCTGCCATACTTTTAAAAGAGCAAGGATATGAGGTAGAAGGCTTATTTATGCGTAATTGGGATAGCACTATAAATAATGATTATTTGGGTAATCCTAATTTGCAAAATAATATATGTCCTCAGGAACAAGATTATAATGATGCGGTTGAGGTATGTAACAAAATAAATATTCCCCTACATCGTATTGATTTTATTAAAGAGTATTGGGATTTTGTTTTTACTTATTTCTTAGACGAATTAAAAAAGGGGAGGACCCCTAATCCGGATATTATGTGTAATAAATATATAAAATTTGACTATTTTATCAAAGAAGCTAAAAAACTAGGGGCTTCTTATATTGCTACAGGACATTATGCTAAAATTAAAGATGGTTATTTGTGCCGTAGTAAAGATACTAATAAAGACCAAACTTATTTTTTATCACAATTAAGTAAAGAGCAATTAAATAATGTTATCTTTCCTCTTGGCGATATCGAAAAAGATGAAGTAAGATCAATAGCTAAAAAATATGATTTAATTACCGCTGATAAGAAGGATTCTACGGGTATTTGTTTTATTGGTGAGAGAAATTTTAAAGAATTTTTAAAGAATTATTTACCAAATCAAAAAGGTAAAATAGTAAATATTGATACTAATGAAGTATTAGGTGAACATATTGGGCTTATGTATTATACTATTGGACAGAGAAGGGGATTAGATATTGGTGGTAATGATCAACGTTTATTTGTAGTAGGTAAAAATCTTGATCAAAATATATTATATGTAGCTCTCGGTGATGATAATAAGTATTTATATTCTGATAGTTGTCTTATTGATTCAGTTAATTTTAATTGTGAATTAAGGCCTAAGGAATGTACGGCTAAATTTAGATATCGAGCCAAAGATTACCCTGTTAGGCTTGAATATTTAGAAAATGGTGAAATATTGGTTAGATATGACGATATTAAATCAGTAACACCTGGACAAGCATGTGTGTTCTATTTAAACGAAAAATGTATTGGTGGCGGAATTATTAAAGAAGTAAGAAAAAATGATACAAAACTTTGGTATTTATTATAAAGGAGTAAAAATGGGATTCTTTGATAAGTTTAGAGATACTGTGTTTTTAAAAGAAGATAGTAACTTAGAAAAAGATTTAAATATGTTAATTAATATTAGAGACCAAGTTGTAGAAAAAGACAAAATTGATATTGATATAAAGAAGTTACAAATGGGCCTACAAGGAGAAAATCAAATTGCTTATGAGCTTAAAACAAGCGACTTGGGTATGTATGTTTTAAGGGATATAACCATTCCATATCAAGATTTAACAGCGCAAATAGATTATTTTGTTATAACACCAGCATGTATGTATGTTATTGAATGTAAAAATCTTATTGGTAATGTTACCGTTGATAATAAAGGAGAATTCATTAGAGAATATTATATTAATGATAAAAAAATAAAAGAAGCTTTTTATTCGCCATATCGTCAAGCTTTAAGGCATGTTGAACTATTAAAGAAAAGATGGCTAGAAGCACATAATATTATTGATAGATTATTGTTTGAAAAAGCTTTTAATAAAAGCTATAAACCGTTAGTTGTATTTAGTAATCCCCAAGGTATATTAAACATTAACGATGCTCCTAGTGAAATAAAAAATCATATTGTTAAAATTGATCAATTAAATGCTTATTTAAAAAAAGATTATGATAATACTGATAGCCTATCATATTATTCGCAAAGACAAATGCTAGAAAATGCTCAAAGTTTATTAGAGAAAAATATTGTTAAAGAAAATAACAATATCATTAATAAATATACTTTAAAAAGTATAGAAAATACGAATAATAATGATGTAAGCATTATAAATAGCGATATAGAGCTGGAAAACAAATTAAGAGAATATCGTATGGCAAAAAGCAAAGATAAAAATATTCCAGCATATTGTGTTTTTAATAATAAAGAAATGGCTTTAATTATCAAAAATAAGCCTAAAACATTAGAAGAATTAAAAGCATTACATATCCTAAATGATACTAAATTGAAATATAATGGACAAGAAATAATAAATATAATTAATAATCAATTTTAACATAAATTTTACTTTACACTTGACAATGTCAACATCTATGATACAATTAATATGGAGGGTAGAAGTTATGACAAACTTAAATGATTTATTAAATGAATTAGGGGTTTCAAAAGTAAGATTAGCAAAATATTTAGGTGTTTCAAGGCAAATGCTCTATAATTATTTAGCATTAAAATCATTAAATGATTGGCCAAAAGAAAAAGCAACTAAATTAATGAGTTTATTAAATATAAAGGAAGAAAAAGATATTCATAATATTAACGTTGATGGTGCTTATATCATTGATGTTGAAGGTAGATTAAATGAAGGTGTTAAAGATTCTTCTGATCGTGAAATTTTAGCTGATTTAAAAGGTTTCAATAAAAAAGAACAAGAATTATTAACTGATATTATTAATTTATTAAAAGAAAAGTTACAAGAGGATACAACCAAAGATACGTATAATGCATATGTATATTTATATCATTATTTACAATCAATGGAAACATCAAAGGAATTAAAATATATTTTAGCATATATGTCTAAATCAATGGGATTTACTGATCCCATGGAATTTGTATTTAATCCTGATCAACAATTTATTTTTGAAAGTATTTTATTTTCTGGTTTAACTTTATATAATAATGGTAGTGCTTCCAAAGTAAAATTAGCTGAATCTCATAAGAGATTTGTCCAAGACATTGAACATAAAAACGAAGAAAAATTAAGTAGAACGCAAGAATTAAATACAGCAAAAGTACAAGCTTTAAGAGAATTAGGTTATACTGAAATAAATGAAGAAAATGCCAAAGAAGTATTAGAAAAAATAGCAGAAATACAATCGAGGAAAGTTTAAATAAAAAGAGAATTTTTCTCTTTTTTTCATATTTAATTGTATTTTTATCAAGTTCCGATAATTAATATTATGTTGACTTCTATATATTCTATTATATTAAATTGCATTTTTAACTAATTATATTTAAGTATTATTACTATATATACTTATATTATACATCATATATTATATTTATTTATATTATATATTATTAAATTTAAAAAATTTTACAAATCTATAATTACATAATTTTATTATAAATTTCAATAATATCTATATTATACATTATATATAATGTTATTCAAAACTTATTTAAAACGAAATGAGTAAAACAAATTACCCACCTTTTTTAATTTCATTTTGTTTTAGAAGCCTCCCCTTTTATTAATAAAAAAATAGAAGAGGGGAATAATAGATTTAAAAAAGCAAATAATATTATTAAAAGGAGGACAAATGAAAGCTAATCAAAAGATTATGTGTGATGTAGAAAGTTGTCGTTTTAATAATTGTTATAATAATGAATGTACTTTAAAAGAAATTAAAGTATCGCATGAAAAATGTTCTAGTGATAATGTATCTTGTAAAAGTGATACTATATGTGGTAGTTTTGTTGAAGCTAAAAAATAAAATAGGGGTCCTCCCCTATTTTAATTGATCTAAAAAACTATGACCTATTCCTGTATTATTTACTTCAAAATTATCAGCAATGGTCGCCCCAATATCAGCCATTGTTTCTAATATAGGAAGTTTTTTTGGGGCTTTTAAGTTACGTCCATATACAATAACAGGAACGTTTTCTCTGGTGTAATCACTATATTCAAAAGTAGGATCATTACCATGATCAGCAGTAATAATTAATAAATCATCGGTATTTAAACGATTTAATATTAAAGGTATTTCAACATCTAACTCTTCTATTGCAGCTGCATAGCCTTTAATGTCTTTTTTATGCCCAAATTCGCTATCAAATTCACTTAGATCGGTAATACATACTCCTGTAAAATTTTTGCTTATTATATCGCTTAATTTATTAATTGTATCAATATTAGTACTAGAAGACTTAATTACCTTAGTTATTCCTTCCCCATCGACAATATCATTTATTTTACCAATAGAAATGACACTATAATTATTATCTTTTAAATAATTTAATACACTTTTAGTAGTAGGTTTTAAAGTATAATCTTTACGATCATTAGTAAATTTATATTTACCATTTTTACCCGAAAATGGTCTAGCAATAACTCTTGCTACCCGCCATTCATCTTGTTCGGTAATTTGCCTTATTTTTTCACAATAACTATATAGTTTAGAAATAGGTACTATATCCTCATGGGCTGCTATTTCTAATGTAGAATTACCTGATGTATATAGTATTAAAGAACCATAATTTAAATGTCTATCACCTAGTTCATTTAATATATTTTCGCCACTAGTAACTTTATTACCAATAATTCTTTTACCAATAGTTCTTTCAATTAAATCAATTAATTCACGAGGAAACGCTGTAGTAGTAAAATTTTTAAAAGGAATTTTAGATTCTAAACCAATTAATTCATAATGTCCAGATATACTGTCTTTTCCAATATTAATAGGCTTAGCAATAGTATAATACGCTTCAACATTAGGATTATCATCCATATTTATAGTATTTAAAAAGCCTAATTTTTTAAGATTTGGAATAAAGATATCACAATTATCAATTATATGTTTTAAAGTATTAGCTCCATTATCACCATAGTTGTTAGCATCACTTGCCTCCCCTACTCCTAATGAATCTAATATTAAAACAAATATTCTTTTAAATCGCATAAAATCACTCCCTATTTTTTGCTTCTAGGATGATATGTTTCATAATCTTGTTTGACTTTCTGATTTGATATATGAGTATATATTCTGGTTGTACTAATATCAGCATGTCCTAATAATTCTTGTACTGTCCTTAAATCGGCACCATTTTCTAACATATGGGTTGCAAAACTATGTCTTAATGAATGGGGCGATACTTTGGTATGAATATCACATTGTTCTAAACGATGATTTAGCATTTTAAAAAAGCCACTGCGACTCATTGCATTGCCATGATTATTTAGAAATAAATATTCACTTTTTTTCATATTATATAGTTTTGGTCGTCTTTCTAAATATTCATTCATTGATGAAAGTACATATTCACCAATTGGAATCATTCTCTCTTTACGCCCTTTTCCTATACATCGAACAATACAATTTTCTAAATCAATATCATTCATAGTCAAATTTAATAATTCACTGATTCTTAATCCTGTTGCATACATTAATTCTAACATAGCTTTATCGCGATAGTCAAATATCGTCTCTAATTTAATATCTAATAATCTACTTACTTCCTCAACTGTTAATACCTTTGGTAAAGTTTTTCTTAATTTTGGCCTTTCAATAGATGAAGATACATCATATTGGATATATTCATGCAGATATAAAAAGGCATGAAAGTTTTTAATTGTTGTTAGTTTTCTTGCGATTGATGTAGTTGTTAAATGACAATCATTATATAAGTAAGATAAATAATTAGCGATATCATCTTTTTTTATATTGTTAATATCAGTTATATGTTTACTAGTTAAATAATCATGATATTTTTCAAGATCTTTATCATATGAGGTAACGGTATTTAGTGATAATCTTCTTTCAAATTGCGTATAACTTTTATATAAAAGAATATATTCTTCAATGTTATCTAATGGTATAATTTCTTTGACATTAGCTCGATCAATAAAAGTAGTATCAATTAATAATTTATTATCATCACCACTATTTATATATTTGCCTTTAATTATTTGACCATCATTTAATATAACTTTAACGTTTTGATTGTATAATTTTGTGTTCATCTTTTTTCACTTCCAAAAGACATTTCTATAATTCATATATTATTATAAGCCATATTAGACAATTTGAAAATAACTGTTTTAAATACTTGATTCAATTTCTTTAATAAAACAAGATTTATTATTTTTATTAACAAACAATATAGTCCCTTTTCTAGCTCTTGTAATAGCAACGTAAAATAATCTTCTTTCTTCTGAATAAGGAAAACGATCACTATTTTCAAGTAACAAATCAATTGCTGCAATATCGGTTATTTTGCTAGGAAAACCTTTTATTTCGTTTTTATTATTAAGTAGTATAACGTAGTCAGCTTGTAATCCTTTTGCTTTATGAATAGTAAGAAAATTAATTTTTAAAGATGGTTTATCAACAAATACAACTTTTTGCAGTTGCTTAGTATTATCATATTTAAATGCAAAATGTTTATTGTTTTTTAATATATCTATATCAAAAGAATATCTTCCTAAAAGAAATACCGAAGTATTATCGTCAAGTTGCATTAATTGTTCTTGTAAAGCATAAATAAGATCTTCATCACTATTTCTTTCTATTATCTTTATGTAACTATTTTCATCACCGTTACCATTAATATTCTTTTTTATTTGTCTTTCATTTTGCATAATAAAATTACCACTTATTTTAGCTACTTCGGAACTAAATCGATATGTTTTTTCAATTTTATTAAAGAAAGTTTTTCCCCAATATTTTACAAAATCAGTAATTAAGCTAATATCACTTCCAGAAAATTTATAAATACTTTGCCAATCGTCTCCTACGCAAAAAAGCTTATAATAATTGTTTTTTCTAAGTGCTACAAGAAGATTGTACCTAGATTTAGAAATATCTTGATATTCATCTACTATTACATATTTATAATTATGTTGATATTTATTTAACTTTAAATACATAATAGCTTTATTAATCATATCATTGAAGTCAATTTGATTATTATCTAATAAATATTGATTATATATATCATATATAGGCCTTACTAAAGCAAGAGCTAACATATTATTTTGAAAATTGTCTGATTTCTGATTAAGTAATAATACATCATTAAAAGTATAATTATTATTCTTTATTAAATTAATTATAGTTGTTAATGGTTTTGCAACTTCATGAAATATGCCAGTATTATTATTTTGAATTGCTTGCCATATTTCTTTTTCAGTTTTAGGCTTAAAATTAACTTTATATTCTTTTAAATGTGCTTTTAAGTTTTTAATTAATAAATTTTTCTTTTTTTCATAAGCATAACATTCGATTAAATTAGTATGGTTAAGTTCATGAGTTTTTCTTTTCCAAATAATAGAGTTCATGTATTTATCTTTGGCACTTATTTCATTATCACTTTTAAAAAAAGATGGCACATTTCCATTTTCATCAATACCAAAATATTCTATGTATATATTATATTCTGGCAAATAAAAGTCTGGTTTATATTTAGGATTTGTTTTCATATTATTGTTATACTTATAATTCGGTTCATAATAATAATTGATATTATTTTTAAATAAAAAATTGGCTATTTCCATTTCACCATAACTTTTTACTCTTTCCCCTTTTAAAGTTGTAGGGGGATTATATTGTAAGTAATTTTGATATTCTTCGGGATTATTAAACATATTATAATCATTTTCTTTATAACGACCATCAGATATAAAGTCAATTAATATTTCTAAATATATATCTATCGTAGATAATTTAATTAATTGCTTTTCAACAAAATCTAATAAATCTTTATCATATATTTTAGGTACTGATGAAGATGCTTTTTCCAAAATATTTACCCCTAATTTATGAAAAGTAAAGACATCTATATTTTTGCCAATTTCTTTATATAAACGTTGGCGCATTTCTGTTGCAGTAGCATTAGTAAATGATAATACTAATATTTCATTAGCTTTAGCATAATTATTTTTAATTAGATATTTAACTTTACCTATTATAACGGTAGTTTTACCACTACCAGCACCAGCAATAACTAATTGGTTATTATAAATCCTAACAACGGCATCTTTTTGTTGCAAATCTAGCTCTTTTCCTTCTATCTTGCCACATAATTCATTAAAATTATTAATTCTGGTATGTGCTAATGTATCATTGTGAATTTTAGCATTATTATGCATATTATGGATATTTTTTTGAAAAATCTTATATAATTGGAATTGTTTAAAATAAGCAACAATTATTTTATAATTTAGAGGTAAAGAAAAATGTATACATCGTAGATACTCATATTTATTATAAAGTTTTATCACAGCATCTTCTTCAATAAATTCATCATTATTAAATATTTGGTTATATTCTTTTATAAATAAATTTAATTGACGAATATTATTATTTAAAATAGCTAGTTTTAACTTTTTTTCCATTTACAACAACCTCTATATTAACAAAATATCATAAATAGCTAAAAAATGAAAGCTGATATAACTATTGTTTACATAATATTAACTAATGGGTATGTAAAGAATAATAATATTAACTATTATAAGTAAATAAGTTTAATTTTTAAGTGATAATAAGTCTTTATCGTTGCAAACATATTTTCGATATGTTAAACTATTATATGAAAGAGATGATGTATATGGATAAACCATTAGCTTTAAAATTAGCCCCTAATTCGCTTGATGAAGTATTAGGACAGAAACATTTAATTGGTAAAAATAAAATTTTAACTAATTTAGTTAATAATAAAAAGATTTTTTCAATGATTTTATATGGTAAACCAGGAATTGGTAAGACTTCGATTGCTAATGCTATGGTTAGACAATTAGGAGTTCGTTTTCGCTTTTTAAATGCTACAATTAATAATAAACAAGATTTTGACACGGTTGTTGCCGAAGCTAAAATGTATGACGGTATGGTTTTAATTATGGATGAGATCCATCGTTTAAATAAAGATAAACAAGATTTATTATTACCACAATTAGAAAGTGGTCTTATTACCTTAATTGGTCTTACTACTAGTAATCCATATCATTCAATTAATCCTGCTATTAGAAGTAGATGTCAATTATTTGAATTATTACCTCTTGATAATGCTGATATTATTGAAGGGTTACATCGAGCTTGTAAAACAGAGTATTTAAAAGGAATAGATATAGATGAAGATTCAATTAATTATATAGCTAATATAAGTGGTAATGATTTACGATATGCGTATAATTTATTAGAAGTAGCTTATTACTCTGTTAGTAATAAAAAAATTAGAATTAAAGATGTACAAGCAATCAATAATAAACCGGCCTTTTTCCACGATAAAGATGGTGATGGTCATTATGATGTATTAAGTGCTTTTCAAAAGTCTATCCGTGGTAGTGATGTGGATGCTGCTCTTCATTATTTAGGAAGATTAATTGAGTCAGGTGATTTAGAAAGTATTTATCGCCGTATGAGCGTTATTTGTTACGAAGATATCGGCCTTGCTAATCCTACATTAGGACCACATGTAATGGCGGCAATTCATGCTAGTGAAATATTGGGATTACCAGAAGCTAGAATCCCTTTATCCGAAGTAGTTATCGAATTAGCCTTATCACCTAAATCGAACTCTGCTTGCTTAGCAATTGATAAAGTATTAGATGATATTAGTACAGGAAGATGTGGAAGCGTTCCTAATCATATTAAAACAACATCTCCTGATTATAAATATCCGCATAATTATCCTAATCATTTTGTACCGCAACAGTATTTACCTGATAATTTAAAAAATAAAAAATATTATATACCATGTGAAACTTCAAAAAATGAGTTAATTTTAAAACAAATTAAAGAAAAACTTGATAAATTAAAAAGGGAATAATATTTTAATAAATTGATGAATTAGTTGCTAAAAAAAGATAGTCTATATTATAATAATATAGGCTTAATGATTTAAGGAGTAGCAAATGAATAAGATAAATTATTTAGATACAATTAATATTTATGGCGGTGATATTCTTTGTTCAAAAGGGATGGAATTATCTAAGCATAATACTCAACATGGTAGTACTAGTGTTTATGACCATTCCTTAGCGGTTGCCCAGATGTGCTTAATCATAGTTCATTATTTACATATTAAGACTGATATTTCTTCTTTAATAAGAGGAGCCTTGCTTCATGATTATTTTTTATATGATTGGCATGTTGCCAGTAAAAGTCATCGTCTCCATGGTTTTACGCACGCTAAAAAGTCTTTGCAAAATGCTGAACAAGATTTTCAACTTACCAAAATTGAAAGAAATATGATTAAACGTCATATGTTTCCTTTGAATATTTGCCCTCCTAGATATCGTGAAAGTGTTATTTTATGTCTAGCTGATAAGATATGTGCAGTTCAAGAGATATTTATTAAAGGAAAATAAAAATGTAAGGAGTGTAATTTAAGTATGTTATTAATAGAAAAATACTTTTTTTGGTTTATTTTATATAGTTTATTGGGTTGGATTTATGAGGTTATCATTTGTTCTATCAAAGCTAAAAAATTTATAAATCGTGGTTTTTTAAATGGTCCTTATTGTCCTATATATGGTGCTGGTGCAATTTTAAATATATTAGCTCTCAATAAAGTAAATAATATATTTTTAGTATTTATATTAGGCACGTGTTTAAACTGTTCCTTGGAATATATTACTTCATATTTATTAGAAAAAATATTTCATGCCCGTTGGTGGGATTATTCAAATAGAAAATTTAATATTAAAGGACGTATCTGTTTACTTGGCGCTATTGTTTTTGGTATTTTTTCCGTTTTATTAAAGCTTTATATCCATCCTTTTATAATTACTCTTACCTCTTTAATTCCAAACTTTTTATTTCATAGTTTAACTATTTTATTTTTTATTATTTTTATTATTGATTGTACAATTACTTTAAAAGGTATATTAGGACTAAATAAACTATTAGAAGAATTAGCCAATAACATTGAAAAAGCTAATAAAAATATTAAAAACCAAGTTAAATCATCTGTTAAAACAGCCAAATCTATATATGAGAGTTTTAATAAAAGAATTACGCGACAACAACATCGTATTTTAAGTAATTTTCCTAACTTTAAATCTATCCCCTATCATCAATTATTAGAAAAATTAAAAAGTATGATTATTAAAGAAAAAAAATAAGGTTGCCCTTATTTTTTAATTTACCATACTAATAAATTGATCTAATGTTGTATAACTATACATTACATAACGACTAATTTGATATGGATTATTGTTTTGATTAGCTTTAACATTACCTCCAACAAAAGCTATTTGAAATTCTGATTCTTGTACAGCGCTTCTAACTGTTTCATTATGAGCATAGAATGGATAACAAAAGGCGGTTTTTTCACCATCTAAAGCCTTAATCGACTTTTGAAAATCTTCTAATAGTTGAGCTTTAGTTTTGTACAAAGCTTCGGCTGTATAATTATGAATATTATCACCATGGGATTGTATTTCCAAATTTGGTGATATATATTTATCTTTACTCCACCAAGCCGTTATTAAAAATAAAGTTCCATGTAAATCATATTTTTCTAACAATCTTGGTAAATGAGTATCAGTACCCATAGCACCATCATCAATTGTTAAAACAGCTGTTTTCTTTGGTAATCTAATTTTCTTATGAATCCATAAATTCATATCTTGCATTGTAGCTGTATAAAAACCATTATCTTTTAAATATTTTAATTGTTCTTCAAATTTTGCCGTATCTAAACAAATAATTTCAGGACAAATTTCACCTTTACTACTATCGTTAAAGAAATGGTAATTAATAACACCTATCTCACTAGCGACACTTATATTCCTTTTATTTTCAACTGTTTTTTCTACATTGTCTTTTTTAATGCCAAATAGTTGATCATCAAATTCAACATAATAATAATCATTATCATTAATTATAATTGGTAAAGTAAAGCTATCATTGATAGTATAAATAATTTGGTTATTTTTATAAAAATTAGTAGGATTCTTAGTAACAATGTCATTATCAAAAGGTACATAATGTTTATAATTAGTATCATATTTTACTTCTTCGCTAGGAGATATATCTAAATAATTGACAAAGTAATCGCTATTAGCAAGTTTTAAATATTTGTTATTTAAGGTAATATTTTCAATTGGTTCTAGTTGTAGACTAGTATCTTTGCTTATAGTACCCATTTTTTGATATTTATCATTATCTAAAATATAAATATTAATATCATCATTAGATTTAACAAAAGTATTATAATTCTCTTTGATTTTTTGTAAGGCAACGCGATCTTCTTCTTCTTGTTTTAGTCTAGCATCTTCTAATGCTTTTTGTTTTAAATAATAATTATAACCAAAGTAGCCACCTACTCCACCACCGATTAACATTATTAAAACAACAAAAATAATAATTTTCTTTTTTGAACCTTTTTTCATAATACACTCCATATCTTATAAACAATTTGATTATATCACAAATGAACAAAAAAAGGTAACTTTTTTATTACCTTTTTAATTTCTTGAAACAAATTTATTAAATGCTATAATTTCATCGTCTTCTAAATCAGTTTCATCTAATTTAGTAAGTAATTCTTTTTGCGTTCTGGACAACTTTTTAGGCGTTTTTACTTTTAGAATAACATACATATCACCATTACGATAACTATTGGCATTATCAACACCTTTGCCTTTTAAACGTTGCTTATCACCACTATTAGAACCACTAGGAATAGTAAGTTTAACATTACCATACAAGGTTGGTATTTCTTTTTTACATCCTAAAACAGCCTCTGTAATTGTGATCGGAACTTCTAGATAAATATCATCTTGTTCGCGCATAAATAATTTATGCGGTGCAACAATGAACTCTAAATATAAATCACCATTAGGGCCACCATTAGTCCCAGCATCACCTTTACCAGTTAATTTTAAACGATAACCGTTATCGACTCCTTTGGGAATATTAACTGATAAAGTTTTGTTCATTCTCACCGTCCCTCTACCACGGCAACGACTGCATTTTTCTTCAAAAGAGCGCCCTTTACCATTACATTCTGGACAAGTGGTTTTAGTCATGAATGTACCAAATAAGGTTCGTTGTTCAGCAGTAATAGTACCACTACCATGACATTTACTACATGTTTTTTCATGGAAACCACCTTTGCCATCACACTCAGGGCATTCATCATCAATATCAATATTAATTTCCTTTTCACAACCGTATATAGCTTCTTCAAATGATAGGCGAATGCGCATTAATTTATCGTTACCACGCGTACTTCTATTACCTTTTCTACTTGCTCCTCCAAAGCCAAAACTATTACCAAAAATACTATCAAATATATCACTGAAATCAAATCCTGATGGATCAAATCCAGAGAATCCTCCGCCAGCACTACCATCAAAAGCAGCATGCCCAAATTGATCATATTGCTTCCTACGGGTCTCATCAGATAAAACAGCATAAGCTTCTTGAATTTCCTTAAATTTTGCCTCAGCATCCGGTTCTTTATTTACATCGGGATGATATTGTTTTGCAAGACGCCTAAATGCACTTTTAATCTCCGCATCAGTAGCGCTTTTATCTACCCCTAGAACCTCATAATAATCTCTTTTATTCACTTCATTCACCTACTTATTGATTTTATTATATAGTTCTTCAAACTCGTTTAAATAATCTTTAAACATCGAAATAGCACTTTCTACTACTTCTTTCTTTGTCATATCAACGCCTGCAATTTTTAATTCTTCAAGAGGATAATCCTTACCACCACTACTTAAAAATTGCAAGTAATTAGATACAGCATTTTCTTTTTTATTTAAAATTCCATTGACGATATGACAAGCTGCACTTAAACCTGTTGCATATTTATAGACATAAAAATTGTAATAAAAGTGTGGGATTCTCATCCATTCATAACGTATTTCATCATCTATTATGACTTTATTGCCAAAATATTCTTTATTCAAATCATAATAAATATTAGATAATAACTCATGAGTCAACACCTGTTTATTTTCTTCACATTCATATATTTTCTTTTCAAATTCAGCAAACATTACTTGACGATAAATAGTAGCTTTAAACATATCTAATAAATCATTTAAAACAACTAATTTTAGATGATCGTCATCACTATTATTTAATAAATAATTAGCAAGTAATAATTCGTTTACAGTAGACGCTACTTCCGCTACAAATATTTTATAATTAGAATATTGATACGGATTAGCTTGTCTTGAATAATAACTGTGCATTGAATGACCTAATTCATGAGCAAGAGTTGAAACTTGATCAAGGGTTCCATTAAAGTTTAATAATACAAACGGATTCGTATCATAAGAACCAGATGAATATGCTCCTGATACTTTACCTTTATTAGGATATATATCAATCCAACGTTCATCAAAAGCTTTATTTAAATCTTCAATATATTTATCACCTAAGACACTTAATGCTTTAATAACTAAGTCCTTAGCTTCATCAAAAGTATATTCTTTATTACTTTCGTTAACCACTGATGCATAAGTATCATATAAATGTAATTCATCTAATCCTAACATTTTACGTTTTAATTCAAAATAATGATATAATGGTTCAAAATTACGATGAATAGTATCAATTAGATTATCATAAACTTCTTTGTTAATATTATCAGCAAAAAGAGAAGCTTCTAAGGCACTAGCATAATGTTTAACTTCGCTAGTGGCAACATTAGCTTTAACATCTCCTGATAAAATTTTAGCTATAGTATTTTTATAACTAGCATAAACTTCATATAATCTTTTGAACGCATTTTTCCTTGTTTGCCTATCATTAGATTTTAATAATTTAGAATAGCTAGCATTAGTAAGTTCTATTTCTTCGCCATTTTCATCTTTAATAAATCCAAATTCCATATCAGAGTTAGTAAATACATCATATATTTCTTCACTATTACCTAATATTTGAGCAAACGAAGATATAATTTTTTCTTCTTTATCGGTCAATACATGATCTTTATATCTAAAAATATTTTCTAAATTAAATTTATGTTCTAATAATTTAGGCTCTTCCTGATAAAACTTTTCAATTTTAGCATAATCATCTTTTAATAATAAAGGTATCATAAAGGCAGACACTTTACTATAAAAATTATCCAAATTAGATACTCTTCCTACTAACTCTTGATATGTTGTATTGCTAGTATCACTATCGTTATTTAAATGAGCATACATATATAATTTATTAATTATCCTAGATATTTCGATATCATCGTTAATTGCTTTTAATAAATTTTGACCACTATCCATCATCGTTTTTTCATTAT
The DNA here is from genome assembly GCA_947628525.1 of uncultured Bacilli bacterium. Classification (GTDB taxonomy): domain Bacteria; phylum Bacillota_I; class Bacilli_A; order RF39; family UBA660; genus RGIG3091. The sequence goes on along the minus strand of CANRAE010000006.1, from coordinate 2,037 downwards.
CGGAATATTTTTCAATTAATTTACTAACTTTGTTATAATCTTTTTCAAAATCATCAATTGTTTGATATATAGTTGTAAGATCCCATTTATACTTATCATCAATTTCACTACGTAATTTTTGCTTTTTAGCCATTTCGTCTCCTTATCACAGAAGAGTTCTAGGCATTTCTAGAACTCTTTATTTTATTATTATTTTTCTTCATATTCTGCTTCTTTTACATTGTCGTTATCATCATTATTGCTATTATCATCGTTGTTATTAGCTTTACTTGCTTCTTCTTTTTGAATATTTTCATAAACTTTACTAGCAAGAGCCATAGCTTTTTCTGTTAATTTATCTTTTTTGTCTTTAATTTTATCTATGTCATCTTTTTCAAGTGCTTCTTTTAAATCTTTAATTAAGTCTTCGGCTTCTTCTTTTTCTTTGCTATCGACTTTATCACCTAAATCTTTAATAGCTTTCTCTGTTTGGAAAATCATTTGCTCAGCTTCATTTCTAACGTCAGCTTCTTCTTTACGTTTTTTATCTTCTTCTTTGTGAGCTTCGGCTTCTTTCATCATACGATCGATTTCTTCATCAGATAAATTAGTATTAGATGTTATGGTAATAGCTTGTTCTTTGTTTGTACCTAAGTCTTTAGCTTTAACATTAACGATACCATTAGCATCGATATCAAATGTAACTTCGATTTGTGGTACACCACGAGGAGCAGCAGGAATTCCTGTTAATTGGAATCTTCCTAATGTCTTATTGTCAGCAGCCATACTACGTTCACCTTGTAATACATGAATATCAACAGCAGGTTGATTATCAGCAGCCGTAGAGAAAACTTGTTTTTTGCTAGTTGGAATAGTTGTATTTCTTTCGATTAGAACGGTCATTACGCCACCAAGTGTTTCAAGTCCAAGTGATAATGGTGTAACATCAAGTAAAACGATGTCATTTACTTCACCTGTTAAAACTCCTCCTTGAATAGCCGCACCCATAGCAACAACTTCGTCTGGGTTTACTTCACGAGATGGATCTTTATTTAATTCTTTCTTAACTAATTCTTCAACTTTTGGTATACGTGTAGAACCACCAACAAATAATACTTTATCAATATCACTAGGTTTTAATTTAGCATCTTTTAATGCTTTTCTAACTGGTTCTAGCGTTGACTCTAATAAATCATCAATTAATTCTTCAAATTTAGCACGAGTAAGACTTGTTTCATAGTTAATGACACCATCATCACTTTGAGCTAAGAATGGTAAAGAAATTTGCGTAGTAGTCATACCACTTAAATCTTTTTTAGCTTTTTCTGAGGCATCTTTAATTCTTTGCATTGCCATTTTATCATCAGATAAGTCTACTTTATATTCTTTCTTAATATCTTTAATAATATAATCCATTATACGTTTATCGAAGTCGTCTCCACCAAGTTTATTGTTACCAGCGGTTGATTTAACTTCAAATACACCATCACCTAAATCCAAAATAGATACGTCGAATGTTCCACCACCTAAGTCATAAACTAAAACAGTGTGAGCGTTCTCTTGTTTATCAAGTCCATATGCTAATGCAGCAGCAGTTGGTTCATTGATAATACGTTCTACGGTAAGTCCTGCAATTTTACCGGCATTTTTAGTAGCTTGACGTTGAGCATCATTGAAGTATGCAGGAACAGTTATGACCGCACGATCAACTTTTTCTCCTAAATAACTTTCAGCATAATCTTTCATATAACTTAATATCATAGCTGAAATCTCTTCTGGTGTATATTTTTTACCATCTAATTCTGTTTTGGTAGATGTACCCATAAGTCTTTTTATAGAAGATACTGTATTGGGATTAGTTACTGCTTGACGTTTAGCAGCATCACCTACAATTCTTTCTCCATTTTTATTTACAGCAACAACTGAAGGAGTAGTTCTTCCTCCTTCGGGATTGGGAATAACATGGGCTTCCCCACCCTCTAAAACAGCGACACAACTATTAGTTGTACCTAAGTCAATACCAATTATTTTACTCATATAAATCTCTCCTTTTATTAA
>CANRAE010000005.1 GCA_947628525.1 uncultured Bacilli bacterium | reverse complement strand
CCAAATTATGGTAATGGCCGAAAGGCGCGAATTAAAATGAAATATATTTTTTGTATTTCATTTTAATTCTTTTCTTGCACAAATTGACAGTATATTGACTTGTTATAAATAAAATAATATAATTACATTGTATATAATTGTGATAGGAGGTCATTTTATGGAACGAAAAATAAATACTTATTTAATGCGTTGGAAAAAAGATGTAACTAGAAAACCACTTTTGATATACGGAAATAAACAAGTAGGGAAAACTTATACGGCTTTAAAATTTGGGGAAGAAGAATATAAGAATGTTGCTTATTTTAATTGTGATAATAATTTAGAACTTGTAAGTCTTTTAAGTAAAGAGAAAACTATTGATCGTATTATTACGAAATTATCTCTTTTATCTAATGAAACTATTATGGCTAATGATACATTAATAATATTTGATAATGTTGATGATCCAGTAATAGTTAATGGTCTTAGGGTATTTGGAAAGTTTGATAATAATTATCATATTATTATGATTACATCTAAAAAAGATAATTTAAATACTTTTAAAGGTGAAGAATTTCATTACAAAGCAATGTTTCCACTTGATTTTGAAGAATATTTATTATCTATGGGAAATCAACAATTAATAGATTTTATTAAGACTTCTTTTAAAAATAATACACCTATGCCTTTTCATACACTAGCCATGGAATATTTTGATGACTTCATTATGACTGGTGGAATGCCCGAAGCAGTTAATATTAAATTGTCAGAAAAAAACACTTTATTAACTTTACCAGTATATGCGAAAGTATTAGATTGTTATAAAAAAGAAATAGGAACAATGGATAATTTGATAGATATTAGTAGATGTAATGAGGTACTAGATAGCATTCCCTTTCAATTACAAAAACAAAATCGTAAATTTCAATATGGATTAATTAAGTTAGGTAGTAGATCAAAAGATTTTGACAAAGCCATTTCTTTTTTACATAATAATAACATTGCTTATAAATGTTATAAAATAAGTGAAGTTAAGTCGCCCCTTAGTTCTTGTAAAGATCCTGAGAGTTTTAAGTTATATATGAATGATACAGGTGTTTTGTTTTATCAAATGCATTTGAATAGAAACAAGTTCTTAAATGATTATTCTATTAAAAACATTATATATGAAAATTGTATTGCTATTAATTTAATTAGTAATGGATATGGATTATATTATTATCAATCAGAAGGCAAAGCAGAAGTAAATTTTATAATTCAGACAAGAGCAGGTAGAATTATTCCCATAGAGTTAGTAAATAAAAATATTTCTAAATCCAAAGCTCTTACCCTTTTTATGAATAAATTTAAAGTAAAAGATGCTATACGTATTACCGAAGATAATTTCAGTTTGAAAAAAGGTGTTCGCTATATACCTATTTATGCTTTGTTTTGTCTTGCAGATACATTATAGGAGGAGAAAGTTATGAAACCAGTAATATTAATCATTATGGATGGAGTAGGTCTACGTGAAGAGACTTATGGTAATGCTTTTTTAGAGGCTAAAAAGCCTAATTTTGACTATTTGTGGGCACATTATCCACATTGTAGATTAGAAGCTAGTGGAGAAGCGGTCGGCATTCCCAAAGGACAAATGGGAAATAGTGAAGTTGGACATACTAATATAGGAGCAGGTAGAATTGTATACCAATCACTAATGAAAATAAATAAAGCTATTTCTGATAAATCATTTTTTTCAAATGAAGCTTTTTTACAAGCTATAAATAATTGCAAAGAACATAATTCAAATTTACATTTATTAGGAATGGTTTCAGATGGAGGAATTCATTCGCATATTGACCATATTAAAGCTTTATTAGAATTATGTAAAAAAGAAAACTTCGATCGTGTTTATATTCATGCTTTATTAGATGGGCGTGATACTGAACCTTTGGTAGCACCTAAGTATATAGAAGAATTACAAGAAAAAATAGAAGAACTTGGCGTTGGTAAGATCGTTACAATTGGTGGTAGATATTATGCCATGAATAGGGATCGTAATTGGGAGTTAACGTCATTAGCTTATAACGCTATTATTAACGGTGAAAGCAATATTAATGTAAAAGATATTAATGAGGCCTTTCAAAAAGAATATGAAGAGAATTTAACCGATGAATTTATGAAGCCTACGGTTATACAAAAAGTCCCTATTAATTCTAATGACAGCATGATAATGTTTAATTTTAGATCAGATCGTATGATTCAATTTTTAAGAAGTTTAAAAGATCCAAATTTTAAAGAATTTCCTGTAAAAAAATTAGATTTAACCCTAGTTACAATGACCGATTATGAAGAAAATAGTGCTTATAAAAACTTATATGTTGCTTTTAAACCAGAAGATTTAAATAATACATTAGGAGAGTACATTAGTAATAAAGGATTAAAACAATTACGTCTAAGTGAATTTGAAAAATCAGGACATGTTACTTTCTATTTTAGTGGATGTTGTGATAACATCTTTCCTAAGGAAGATCGCCAAATATTTGAACGTTCACATGTATTTACTTATGATGAAGATCCTAAAATGCGTTCTTATGATATAACAGATTATTTAATTGGAGCTAAGGATAAATATGATTTTATAGTTGTTAATTTTCCTAATGGTGATGCCTTAGGTCATACTGGAATATATCCTAAGGTAATAGAAGGGGTAGAACATTTAGATAATTGCTTGGGTAAAATAATACAGAATATTGATCCAGAAAAGTATAATATTTTCATTACTGCTGATCATGGTAATTGTGAAAATATGATCGATCCAGATGGAACACCAAATAAAATGCATTCAACTAATTTAGTACCATTTATTTTTTTGAATAAAGAGTATACTATTGATAGTAATCGTATTGGAAAATTAGCTGACATAGCACCAACAATTTTAAAAGTAATGCATTTAGAAATACCTAAGGAAATGACTGGTGATGTTTTAGTTACAGAAAATAAATAAAGAAAAAGAACCATTGTATAATTATGATGGTTCTTATTTTACTTCATAGATGTACATATTTTCACTACAATATCTTATTTCAACGGGATAACCGACATCTGGCTCTATTTCTAAACTTGTAGCGATATATTTGACATTTAATTGTTTTAAATCAGCATATGTTAAATATACATTTATTGCATCTCTATTTATAATAGTAAAAGCTGTTTCATCACTAGGAATTATTTGAATGTGGGCGTAGCGATTATAAACTTCTGCATGTTCTAGGTTACTGTCAATTTTTTTCCATAAATCTATATTAGGGTAATAATTAACTGTATTAATGGTTTTAGCCCCATTAGCTGCTAAATAATTTTGTAACCAAAGGTCATTTAAAGTTATCCATTTAGCATCTTTATCAATAGCAACTATTTCTCTTACTTTTTTAGCAAATGGCTTTTCGTGTAATACACTAGTACCACGGGCAATGGGATTAACATCAAAAACACTAATAAAATTAAAGAAAAGAAGTATTAATAAACAAAGTTTTTGTTTATTTTTATCAAAAGCCATTATTCCTATCATAAATAACATAATTGTAGCGATTAATAAAAGATAATAATTATAATAATTTAAAACAATAACATTAGATAATAATATCAATATTATACAAAGTATAGTTATGATACTCATTTCCTTTTTGTTTAATTTAAAATTATTTATTAACAATAAGAAGAATAGTAATAAATTAATATAATTAATAACAATATTAACCCTAGAAAAATGAAAAGAAGAAGAAAAAGTTAATTTATAAAAAATGTCTGGCAAAGGAATTATTACTATAACCATTAACAATAAGCAAAAAATACTAAGATATAAAATATTTTTATTTTGCCCTTTGTTTTTATATAAATAATATATAGATAATATCAATGGCAGAGGACTAAGTGATATAAAATTAGCTGTTTCACAAAGATTGTTATAATCAACATAAGAATAATAATTTAACAATATGGATAAAGGCCAATTAAATATTTGTTTAAAATATAGATATTCTTTTTCATAATTAGTAGGGTATTTTGTTTGAAGTAGTGATATAAAAGTATCTTTACTTAAATAAAAAATGCGTATACCAATAAAAGAGACTATAATTAAGAATAAAAAGATACTAATAAGATCGCTTTTAGTAAAAGCTCTTGCATTGTTTCGTAAAATATGTATACCAATAATGGCAAATACAATGGCAAAAGGTATGGACCAAGATGGATATAGGGTCATGCAATAATTAAGAAAGCTAATAGCAAGGCCAATGGCAATTAAGTACTTGATTTTATCGCTTTTTACGGTTAAAAAGTAATAGAGAAGGACTACTAATAATTGACCATATAATAATATTTCAATTATCATAACTGAGTACCACCAAGCAATAGGTGGAGAACACACGATAATTGATGCATATATTAAAGATATTAACTTTTTCTTGTTACTTAATATCATCATAAATTCAAATGATACAATAAATAAACCTAAAAGACGTCCCCACCAAAATATTGATAATCCATATTCTTCACCAAAAAATAAATAACCTATTTTACTAAGCCAGCTTATTTGTACAATATCTTTAACTGGTCCACCATAGGTGATAAACATATCAGTGTTTCCGCCTCGTACTATTGGTGATAAATAATTAAAGTTAGAATTATTAGCTAATTGACTAATAGTAATAGGTGTTGATACCGCCCATTCATCACTACGTATATCTTGTCCACGGAAAAACAAAGGAGTATTATTTGATATAGTGGTACTAGGTTCTATTATATTGTTCCAAATATTTATTGATGAACCATGATATTTTCCTAATACTAAGATAATAAAGATGATGCCTAATATTAAAAAACGATATTTATACAAGTATTTACAAGCTGTTTTTGATCCACTAATTATGAAAAAATCTACTAAAAGCATTGGGATGCTTAAAAAAACAATTTTACTAAAATTAAATTTACAAAGTATAGCTATAAGTAAAAATGATAATAAAATAATTAAAAAACAAAATAAATAGGATTGTTTAAATTTTTTCATAAAGCACCTCATTTTATTAGAGTATATCGTTATTTTGGTAAAAAGTAAATTGGTTTATTGAAAAGAAATTTTATATAAGTTATAATGTGAAAGGGGATAATGTTTATGAATGCAATAATTTTAGCCGGAGGTTGTTCAACTAGATTATATCCATTAACTAAAAGCACTCCAAAATCACTTTTGTTATTTAATAATAAACCATTAATTGAATATACTATTGAATATTTAAAAGAAAATGGTATTAATGATATAAGTATTGTAACGGGTTTCTGTGGTGATCAATTTGAATATTTAAAAGACAAATATGGTTGTCATTTAATTAATAATCCTTATTATAAAAAATTTAATAATATTTATTCTTTGTCATTAGCTAGTGATAAATTAAATGATTCATTTGTTATTGATAGTGATGTTTGTCTTTTAGATAATATTTTTCAAAGACATAATCAGAGTACTTATTATACTGTTATTAGAGAAAAAACAAATAATGAATGGGCGTTACAACTTTTAGAAGATCGTATTATAGGTTTTGATATAACTAATGAAAATAGACCCACTTTGTTTGGAATCAGTTATTATATTAATAGTGATGCCAAAATATTAAGAGACAATTTAAAAAAAGTATCTATTAGTGATTTAGAAAATCCCCATTTATATTATGACCATGTTGTTTTTAACTCTTTAAATGAGATTTATATGATTGAAACCAATATAGATAGTGATAAAGTAGATGAAATTGATAATATTGATGATTATCAAAGAGTAGCTAAAAAGTTTGAAAATAAGCAATTATCTAAAAGAAAATACTTTTAACTATTTTTAAATATATGGTAGATAAAAAATAATAAATTACATAGCATGGCAATTAATATAGATAAACAAATACTAACAAGAGAATTAGATAATATTAATAAAGTTACTAAAATAATAAAACTTAATAAATATCCTAGTAAAATGGTTCTAGGCTTTTTTAAAATAACTAACATATAATAACAAAAATTACTGATTAAGTTTAGTTCCCCACTTATTATTAATATTAAAAAAGCCATATTGTATTTTTTTATAGATACTTTAAATAAATAACTTAATAGAGGTATCCCTAAATAATAACTTATTATTGTAAGAGGTACACATATTAAAAATAATAGTATAAGATAGTGCTTAACTTTTTTAATAAATAACTTTTGATCATTAACGGTATCTCTAAATATTAATAAAGTATTTTTAAAACAAAAGCTACTAATTAAATTAAAGAAAGAACAGGGTATAATTAAACAATTTAAAATATATTGTAAGTTATTATCTATAAATTCTAATCTTATTTTAGGAAAAAAGAATAACGAAAACCATAAACAAGAACCAATTGTAAGAGGTATTAATTTTTTTAATATAGGAAAAATATTATAACAATCATGAAAGTTCAATTTTATTTGTTCTTTTTTTATTGCCCAAATATATAACAATAGGCAATAAATAATATTAAGAATCACAATGGTACTAGTTGCTAGAAAAAGGTTTTGTCTTAACCATATAATTATAGTAAATACAAATAAAGTTAAAAAAGTTCTTATAAATAAAGATTTAGAGGCACCTAATAAATCGTTATGTTGGTGCATATTTCCTTCTATTACTTCGGTCATTGCCTCTATTACTTTTAGTAAAATAAATAGTAAAAAAATCATTAAATATGCGTTGTTTTGATAAATTATATAAATAATAATGGTAGATATTAATAAAGTAATAGTTGATGATAAAAAACGGATAGATAAGTATGAAGAAAATGAATATTCTTTGTTAGCTACTTGAAAAGCACGCATTTCCATACTGGCTAATAAATATATGAACGAAGACAAAGAAAGAATAAATGAGAAAGTATTTTTATCAATATCATTTTTAAAAGTAGCAATAATTAATAAAAAAATAAAGGTATTAGCGCCATAAAGAAGACCACTTAAAAAATTCCAAAATAAAGTCTTATTTTTCATCATATTCACCAAAATCTAATTCTATTGGATAATGATTTTTTCTTTGTTCCATAGGTGGTAAAGTAATATAATCACCATACTGATCTGTCATTAATGGATGCATATTATTGGGAAAAGATAATTTTATATCTTCAAAGTCTAATAAAACAGTAGGAAATAAATCTTTATAGTTAATAGTATTAATAAAAGGACTAATATCCGTTAAATAAGCACATCTTTTGGTTTTGATATTGTTATACATTGTTAAATAGTGCATCGTTTTATTATATATAAATTTTCTTGATATACCACATATTATTAATAGATAATGTAGTATGAAACAAATTATTTGCATAAAGAAAACTTTTACTTTATTACCTTTAATGATTGGTAATTTTTCATTTCGAATAATAAATAGATGGGAGTAAAACCAAACTTTTTTTCCTTGCTTTTTATATAAAGATTCATCATCAGGTATATTATCAAAAGCATATATTTCTAAATATATTCCTTGTTTATATTTCATATCTTTAACATCGATCGTTTTAAAAGTGGTGTTTTTAAGCATTAATCTTGTAAAAAAAAGTGGATATTCTAAGGTTGTGTCTTGATTTAAAATATCATATTTATCACTTAATTCTTCTTTGGCATATTTTAAAAATAAGTCATATTCTTTTCTAGTTAAACAAACATCTATATCATCATCCCATGGAATAAAACCTTTATGTCTTAAAGCCCCAATAGCAGTTCCCCAAAGGGCAAAATAATGTAGTTTATGCTTTTGACATAGGGATATAAAATCTTTTAGAATGGTTAATTCTATTAATTGTAGTTTTCTTAATGTCTTTTGATCATATTCTTTGTTTTCCATACTTTACCTCACCAGTTTTACCATTTAAAGTCTTTATTTGTTTTGGATATAATAAATTTATATGCTTTTATAAAAAAAGGGAATAGATGTAGTTTATAAAATAGTTTAACAATCCAAATCTTAATATTTTTAAAATTATGGGTAATGATATAAGATAATTTCAAAAAAGGCGACTTTTTATATAGAGGAAAATTATTATCTAGATAATTATTATTATTTTTTATTACTTCTTTTAATGAAGTATTTTCTTCATAAGATAATCTAAATATTAAAGATATACCTAGATGTAAAAAAGCCATATCATTTAGTATTTGCATCATTACTTGATTATTACTATTTTCATAAATATTTTTTACTTCTAATAAAGATTTATAAAGAGAAGCTACTTGTTTTTTATTGATATTACTTACAATAGAATCAGATCTTACCATATAATAAACTAAATAAGATGGTATAAATGAAATTTTTTTAACTTTTAAATATGTTAACAATAAAAAAATAAAATCATCAAGAATAGTAGGAACTTGTTTTAAATCATCGATCTTTTTTAAAACTTCTGCTTTATAAAGTTTATTCCAAGCAGCACCATTAATCATTAAAATATCACTAGGGTTTTTATCCATATCGATTATTTTATTATCATAACTCATTTCTTTAGAGTATCTTTTTTGCGTTTCTTGATTTATTCTTTCATAACCACACACTACTATGTCAGCATTATCTTCTTTTATTTTATGAACCATTTTTTGCACAAAATCTTTATCTACATAATCATCGGCATCAACAAAACCAATGTATTTTCCTCTGGCCTTAGAAATACCATCTTTTCTTGCTTTCCATACCCCTTCATTTTCTTTATTGATAATAACTATTTTTTGGGGATATTTATTATAATAATTATCTAAAATAAGATGACAATTATCTGGCGATCCATCGTTTATACATATAATTTCTATATTATTAAAAGTTTGGACGATTAAAGAATCTAAACAACGTGGTAGATATTTTTCAACCTTGTAAATAGGCACAATAATACTTACAAGAGGTTGATAAGTTTTATTTTTTTTCTTACTGCTCTTCATTTTATCTTTCCTTTATAAATTAATTATATAATATATTTATTTTAATTAAAATAGAAAGCTAAGTATTATAATAGAAAATATTGAAAAATGCGAAAATTTGTTCTATAATTTAGATGGTGGTAATAATGAATAAAGAAAGAGTTATTTTTCATATTGATGTTAATAATGCTTTTTTATCATGGACAGCTGTAAAAATGCTTAAAGAAGGTTCTCCTATTGATATTAGAAATATTCCCTCTATTATTGGTGGGGATGAATCGTTGCGACATGGTATCGTTTTAGCTAAATCACCAATAGCTAAAAAATACGGCATCAAAACAGCAGAAACAATATATAGCGCTAGAAAAAAATGTAAAAATTTAAAAGTTTATCCACCAGATCATCATTATTATCATGAAATGTCTAATAAATTAATGAAATACTTATCTAATTACTCACCTTTATTAGAACAATTATCGGTTGATGAATGCTTTTTAGATATGAGTAATACCAATTATTTATACGATAATTTAATTGATTTAGCTTATAAAATTAAGGATGAAATATATACCAAATATGGTTTTACGGTTAATATTGGGATTGCCAATAATAAATTATGTGCTAAAATGGCCTCAGATTTTGAAAAACCAAATAAAGTTCATACGCTTTATAATGATGAAATAGAAACTAAAATGTGGGTTTTACCAGTTAATGATTTATTTATGGTAGGTAAAAAGACAGCTGAAAAACTAGAAATGTTAGGAATTAATACCATTGGTGATTTAGCAAAATGTGATATTAGTTTTTTAAAGAAACATTTCAAAAGCTTTGGACAACTATTGTGGGAATATGCCAATGGCATAGATAATTCTCCTGTTATTAACATAGAAGAAGCTAATAAATGCATTAGTGTTTCAGAAACTTTTGAAGTTGATGTCGATAATATTAATAGGTTACGTAATACTTTATTAGAACAAGTGGAAAAAGTAACTAAGGCATTAAGAAAAGAGCAAATGTATGCGAAGACTGTTGCTGTAACTATCAAAACATATGATTTTAAAAATCTTTCCAAACAAATAAAATTAGATAACGCTACTGATATTACGGAAGAAATATATAAAAATATCTTAAATCTTTTTGAAAACTTTTGGGATGGTACTAAAATTAGAAATTTAGGAGTAAGACTTAGTAATTTTACTGATCGTTGTGATAGACAATTATCTTTATTTGAACAATACGATGAAAAAGATCATAATGTTCAAAAAATAATTGATAGTGTCAATGACAAATATGGTAAAAATACAGTTATGAAGGCTGCTTTACTTAATAAAAATGATCCAAATATTTCATAATATAATATATATGTTATAATTATTAAGGTGATAATATGAATTTAAGTCAAACTAATATCAATGCTTTTTTAGATAAGTATATTAATTTTGTAGAACGTGTTTGTATCAGAAGAGATTATCCTAACAATGTACGTCATGTGTTATATTTAATTGTTCCTGCTTTTATTATTAAATATGGAATTAGAGAAGAAGGGACTATTTTGAAATGCTTTGATGATATTCCTATTTTAATTAATTATCATCAAGACAAAGTAGTAACTGCTTTCTTTGATCGAAAAATAAAAGCTAAAAATGAAGATGGTATTATTAAATATTTTACTGAAAAAAGAATAGTTTTAAATGACTATTATGATACATCATTAGTAGCGTTAATAGATAATTTGGCCCATGAATTTAATCATGCTATCAATTCCGTTTTAAATGAAATAACATGGAATAATGAAGAAGTAATTATACGTACAGGATTGAGTCATACAGTGTTTTTAAAAAATGAACTAAACAAAGTTCAAAAAAGAAGTCAGGATGTAACATTAGAAGAAATAATTAATACTAAACAGACTGAAGATATTATTAATATTATTAATTCTTTTAATCAATATGAAATAAATAATCATGAATTTAACAATGCTTTATATACTTTAAAACATGATATTAATGCTAATGGTTATAAATCAGATGCTTACTTTTTTCAATCTTATATTTGTCAAGAATTAATGAAAAATAAAACCTTTATACCTACCGTTGAAAATTTGCGTTTTAAAGGAAATGTCGATGATATTGCTTCTTGGTTTGATAATATCACTAATATAAAAGGAAGTTATTCAAAGTTAAATAAATTATTAGATGAAATTTTAAAAGATGAAGAACAATTATCTCATGCTCGTTTATTTAAAAAATATAAATTAAATAAAGTTCTTGCTAAAAGCAGAGAAGTTTTAGATCTTGTCAAAATATTTGATAATAATTGTATTTATAAATAAAACAAGTTATACACCAGTATTATCAAATTCTGGTATAAAACTTGTTTTTTGCGTTTCGCCTTCTTGCATAAAACCATTTTTAAGGCCTAAATCCATTGCATAATCAATTAATTCATCATATTCATCACTACTTATTAAACGATTTATTTCAGGATAATCTTTAAGATTATTAGTAGGAGTATATTGATTCATAATACTTATAAAAATATCATCATTATAATTATCCACAAGATAGTGGATAATTTTTTTAGAGTCATTTAATAAACCAGGTAACAGCATATGTCTTACTATTACTCCTTTTATAAGCATTCCTTCTTTATTAAATTTAGGCGTTCCTACTTGTTTAATCATTTCTTGTAGAGAAGCAGTAACATTTTCTAAATAATTAGGACATTTAGAATATTTTAAGGCATACTTGTTATCATAATATTTAAAGTCAGGTAAATATATATCAATATAACCATCTAAAAGCTTAATTGTATTAACGCTTTCATAACCACTACTATTATAAATAATGGGGATATTTAGGCCGTTCTTTTTAGCTATTTTTAAAGCTTCAATAATTTGGGGTACAAAATGAGTTGGCGTTACTAAATTAATATTATTAACTTTCTTTTCTTGTAATTCTAAAAATATTTCACTTAATCTTGTAATTGTAATCTCTTTGCCAAAGTTATTAGTAGATATTTGATAGTTTTGACAATATACACATTTTAAATTACATCCTGAAAAGAAAACGGTACCTGATCCTTTTTCCCCAGAAATAATAGGCTCTTCCCAATAATGTGGTGTTGCTCTTGCTACCATAACTTTATTAGTCATACTACAAAAACCTTTTTTGTTAGCATTCCTATTGGCATGGCAATTTCTAGGACACAATCTACAATTATTTAATAATTCATTCATTAAATCACATCCGAGTAATATTATAACATAAGGATTTTATATTATTAAATTAAGTATAAAAAATATATTAAAAAAGTAGTTGACTTCATAAAATGATAATGGTATATTATTAACGTTGATTAATTTTAGGTTTTGCTTTATGCAAAACTTATATTTAGAATCAAGAATGATACACCTGGTAATGTGTAAGGAAAGGAGATTGAATTTATGCCTACAGTAAACCAATTAGTTAGAAAAAGCAGATCTGATAAAACTAGAAAAAGTAAATCACCTGTTTTAGGAATTGGATTAAACAGTATTGAAAAGAAACAAACTGATCAAAATTCACCTCAAAAACGTGGAGTATGTACTCGTGTTGGAACAATGACACCAAAGAAACCAAACTCAGCACTTCGTAAATATGCTCGTGTACGTTTAAGTAATGGAATGGAAGTAACTTGTTATATTCCAGGAATTGGTCATAATTTACAAGAGCACAGTGTTGTATTAATCCGTGGTGGTCGTGTTAAAGACTTAATCGGTGTACGTTACCATATTATTCGTGGTACATTAGATACAGCTGGTGTTAAAGACAGAAAACAAGGACGTAGTAAATACGGAGCAAAAAAAGAAAAAGCAAAGAAATAATTAACAAATAAACGAAGGGAGGATAAAATATGCGTAAAAGACGTGCGGTAAAAAGAGACGTTTTACCAGATCCAATATATAAATCAAAAGTAGTTACAAAATTAATTAACGCAATTATGTTAGATGGTAAAAAAGGAATTGCTCAAACAATCCTTTATGAAGCATTTGATATAGTAAAAGAAAAAACAGGACAAGATCCTATGGAAGTTTTCGAAAAAGCTATGGAAAACATTAAACCAGCTCTTGAAGTTAAATCACGTAGAGTTGGTGGATCAAACTATCAAGTACCAATCGAAGTATCACCTGCTAGAAGTCAAGCATTGGGAATTCGTTGGTTAGTAACCTTTTCAAGAGCAAGAGGCGGAAAAGGTATGGCTGAAAATTTAGCTGCTGAAATCATTGATGCATCAAATGGAACAGGTGCAGCTGTTAAAAAACGTGAAGATACTCATAGAATGGCAGAAGCTAATAAAGCATTTGCTCATTATCGTTGGTAGGAAGGGGATAATATGGCAAGAGAGACAGCTTTAAATAAAACAAGAAACTTTGGAATAATGGCACACATTGATGCCGGAAAAACAACTTGTACAGAACGTGTCTTATTCCATACAAAGAAAATACATAAAATTGGAGAAACTCATGATGGTGCTAGCCAAATGGACTGGATGGAGCAAGAACAAGAACGTGGTATAACTATCACTTCTGCTGCTACAACAGCTTTTTGGAAAGGATATCGACTAAATATAATTGATACCCCTGGACACGTAGACTTTACTATTGAAGTAAGTCGTAGTTTAAGAGTACTAGATGGTGCCGTTGCACTTATTGATGCTCAAGCTGGTGTTGAACCACAAACAGAAACAGTATGGCATCAAGCTACTGATTTTAAAGTACCAAGAATTATTTTCGCTAATAAAATGGATAAAATGGGAGCAGATTTTGTTTATAGTTTAAAATCAATTGATTCAAGACTTGGAGTAAATGCTAAACCTATTGAATGGCCTATTGGTGCAGAAGATAATTTTAATGGTGTTATTGACTTGGTAACAATGAAAGCTTACCAATACGATGGAAAACAAGAAGAAGAGCCAGTTGAAATTGAGATTCCAGCTAATTTAAAAGATTTAGCAGAAGAAAAACGTGCTGAATTAATTGAAGCAGTTGCTGAATTTGATGATGAAATGATGGAAGCATACCTTGAAGGTGGAGATATTTCCATTGAACAAATCAAAAGAGCAATAAGAAAAGGAACACTTGAAGTTAAGTTCTTCCCAGTAATGTGTGGAACAGCTTTAGGAAATAAAGGTATCAAATTATTACTAGATGCTGTAATTGATTATTTACCATCACCAATTGATGTTGAATCAATCAAAGGAACAGATTTAAATGGAAATGAAGTATTAAGACATCCTAGTGATGACGAACCATTTAGTGCCTTAGCATTTAAAGTTATGACTGACCCTTTTGTTGGACGTTTAACTTTCTTTAGAGTATATTCAGGACATTTAAGTAGTGGTTCTTATATTTTAAATTCAACAAAAGATAGTAAAGAACGTATTGGACGTTTATTACAAATGCATGCTAACAACAGAACCGAAATTTCAGAAGTTTATACAGGTGATATTGCTGCTGCTGTTGGACTTAAAAATACTACAACAGGAGATACATTATGTGATGAAAAGAAACCTGTAATTCTAGAATCTATGGAATTCCCTGAACCAGTTATTCAATTAGCTGTTGAACCAAAATCAAAAGCTGATCAAGATAAGATGGGAATTGCTTTACAAAAATTAGCAGAAGAGGATCCTACATTTAAAGTTCATACTGATCATGAAACGGGTCAAACAGTTATTGCTGGTATGGGAGAATTACACTTAGACGTTTTAGTTGATAGAATGCGTAGAGAATTTGGGGTTGAAGCTAATGTTGGTAAACCACAAGTTGCATACCGTGAAACAATTAAAAAAGCTGCTGATTGTGAAGGTAAATATATTAAACAATCTGGTGGACGTGGACAATATGGACATGTATGGGTTAAATTTGAACCAAATCCTGATAAAGGATACGAGTTCGTTGATGCTATTGTTGGTGGTGTAGTTCCAAGAGAATATATACCAGTAACTGATAAAGGATTACAAGAAGCACTTGAAGGTGGAGTTTTAGCAGGATATCCTATGATAGACGTTAAAGCTACATTATTCGATGGTTCATACCATGATGTTGACTCAAGTGAAATGGCATTTAAAATTGCAGCTTCTATGGCATTAAAAGAAGCAAAAAATAAATGTAATCCAGTATTACTTGAACCTATAATGAAAGTTGATGTAACAGTACCAGATGAATATTTTGGTAATGTTATGGGAGACTTAACTAGTAGACGTGGTCGTCCATTAGGTCAAGAAAATAGAGGAAATGCTATTATGCTATCAGCAATGGTACCATTAGCAGAAATGTTTGGATATGCTACTTCATTAAGAAGTAACAGCCAAGGACGTGGAGCTTTCGTTATGACATTTGATCATTATGAAGAAGTTCCTAAAAATATCGCTGATGAAATAATTAAGAAAAGCGGTAATTAATAAAAAAATAATAACAATGGATTCCATTGATTATTATAGAAAAAATAGTTGATAATTTATCAATTATTAGATAAAATATAATAGTAATTAAAAAAGGAGGAAATAAAAATGGCAAAAGAAAAATTTGACAGAAGCAAACCACATGTTAACATTGGTACAATTGGACATGTTGACCATGGTAAAACTACATTAACTGCTGCAATTACAAAAAGACAAGCAGAAAAATTTGGTGGAGAATTCGTTGATTATGCAAATATCGATAAAGCTCCAGAAGAAAGAGAACGTGGTATTACAATTAATACTGCACACGTAGAGTATCAAACAGCAACTCGTCACTATGCCCATGTTGACTGCCCAGGACATGCTGATTATGTTAAAAACATGATTACTGGTGCTGCTCAAATGGATGGAGCAATCTTAGTTATTGCTGCTACTGACGGACCTATGGCACAAACTCGTGAACATATCTTACTATCACGTCAAGTTGGTGTACCAAGAATGGTTGTATTTATGAACAAATGTGATCAAGTTGATGATCCAGAATTATTAGATTTAGTTGAAATGGAAATTCGTTCATTATTAAGTGAATATGGTTATGATGGAGACAATACTCCAATTATCCGTGGTTCAGCATTAAAAGCTCTTGAAGGAGATGCTAAATATGTAGCTGCTATCGATGAATTAATGGATGCAGTAGATACATGGATTCCAACTCCTGAACGTGATAATAACAAACCATTCTTAATGAGCATTGAAGATGTATTTACAATTACAGGACGTGGAACAGTTGTTACAGGTCGTGTAGAACGTGGAACATTAAAATTAAATGATGAAGTAGAAATTGTTGGTATTAGAGATACTAAGAAAACAGTTGTTACAGGAATTGAAATGTTTAGAAAACAACTTGATTTTGCAGAAGCAGGAGATAATGCTGGTGTATTATTACGTGGTATTGCTCGTGAAGAAGTTGAACGTGGTCAAGTATTAGCTAAACCAGGAAGTGTTACACCTCATACTAAGTTTAAAGCTGAAGTATATGTTCTTTCTAAAGAAGAAGGTGGAAGACATACTCCATTCTTTGCAAATTATCGTCCACAATTCTATTTCAGAACTACTGATGTTACTGGTGTTATTGAATTACCAGCTGGTGTAGACATGGTTATGCCAGGAGATAATGTATCAATTACTGTTGAATTAATTCACCCAATTGCAATTGAAAACGGAACTAAGTTCTCAATTCGTGAAGGTGGACGTACAGTTGGTGCTGGTTCAGTATCAGAAATCATTAAATAATGTAAAATTAGGAGATCAATTGATCTTCTTTTTTTTATTTTTTTGTTGCAACTTTATCAGCAGTATTTTTATTATATGCTATATCAATTTATTATTTACGAAAGTGATGGAATAGTAAATTTAAAATGTAATCTGTTCTATTCTTTATTGACATAAATTATCTATAAATGTTATAGTTTCTATGTAAGATAAGGAGCAATTGTATGGAAGAAAAGTGGTATATTTTAGATTATAAAGAAGTGCTTGAACGTTTAAAATCTAATGAAGAAGGATTAGATAAAAGCGAGGCATTGGAAAGACTTATTAAAAATGGTAAAAATGAATTACCTAAAAAGAAAAAAGATAGTGCTTTAAAGATTTTCTTTCGTCAAATACTTGATCCTATTGTGTTATTACTTATTGTTACTATTATTTTTTCTATCATAATAAATGAATATGTTGATGCTTGTGCTATATTATTTATAGTTATTGTTGACTTAATTATAGGAACATTTCAAGAGTGGAATGCTGAAAAAACAGCAGAAAGTCTATCTAAATTAATTAAAGTCCATTGCAAAGTATTGCGTGATGGTATTGAACAAACAATTGATTCTAGTGAATTAGTTCGTGGTGATATTGTTTTATTAGAGTCAGGTGATAAAATAAGTGCTGATTTAAGAATTATTGAATGTCATAATTTACAAATTGATGAATCTATTTTAACTGGTGAAAGTACTAATATTGTTAAGACTAATAAAATAATACTAGAACAAGCTAACCTAGGAGATCGTAAAAACATGGCTTATGCGGGAACCGTAGTTGTAACGGGACGTGCTAAAGCTATCGTTGTTGAAACTGCTTTAAATACGGAAATTGGTAAAATTGCCAATAAAGTATCTAATACAAAAGAAACTAAATCACCATTAACTATTAGAATGGAAAAGTTTTCTAAGCAAATAAGTATCTTAATCATTGTAGTAGCTCTAATTATAACTTGTGTTTTATTATATAAACAAGTACCTGGTAGTGAAATCTTCTTATCAGTAATTGCTCTTTCTGTTTCGGCAATGCCAGAAGGTTTACCACTTGCTTTAACAATGGCCTTATCAATTGCTTCAAACAGAATGGCTAAAAATAATGTGGTAGTAAAGAAATTAAATTCAGTAGAAAGTTTAGGTAGTTGTACCGTAATTGCTAGTGATAAAACTGGTACTTTAACTGTTAATGAACAAACAGCTAAAAAAATATTATTACCAGATGGATCTTTATATGATATAGAAGGTACTGGTTATAATGATAAAGGTAAAATTATTACTAATGGGAACGATTATGAACAAGCACAATTTATTAGTTTATTAGGTACTATTAATAATGAAGCAAAGCTTGAAAAAAATGATAATAATTTTACGATGTATGGGGACTCTATTGATATTGCTTTTTTAGCCTTAGGCTTAAAGGCAGGTATAGATAGTAATAATATTCAAATTAAAGGTAGAATTCCTTATGAATCAGAAAACAAATATTCAGCTGTTTTCTATAGTATAGATGAAAATAATTATTGTACAGTAAAAGGATCATTGGAAAAAGTATTAAGTTTTTCTAATCGTATGAATAGTAAAAATAAGAATATTAAAATAGATTGTGAATTATTAAAAAAGCAAAATGAAGAGTTAGCTCGTGAAGGTTATAGAGTTATTGCTATTGCTAATGGGGAAGTTAAAAAGTTTCAAGAAAAAGAATATTATGATGAAAATGATATAGAAAAATTAACTTTTTGTGGTTTAGTTGCTTTTATTGATCCAGTAAGGGATGAGGTTAAAAAATCTATTAAAGAATGTAGTAATGCGGGAATTAAAGTAGTAATGATTACTGGTGATCATCCTTTAACCGCTTATAAGATCGCCAAAGATTTAGAGTTAGTTAATGATTATAATGAAGTTGCTAGTGGCGAAGATGTTAATAAGTATTATGCTTTGGGTGAAAAAATGTTTGATGAGTTTGTTAGCTCTAAAAAAGTTTTTTCACGTGTTAGTCCCCTTGATAAATTAGAAATAGTAGAGTCATATAAACGCCAAGGTGAATTTGTTGCAGTTACTGGTGATGGAGTAAATGATGCTCCGGCTATAAGAAGTGCTAATATTGGAATTGCGATGGGTAGTGGAACAGATACAGCAAAAGAGACGTCAGCTATGATTATAATGGATGATAATTTTAAATCAATTGTAAGAGGAATTAAAGAAGGTCGTTGTGCTTATAGTAATATTCGAAAAGTAAGTTATTTGTTATTATCGTGTGGTTTAGCTGAAGTAATGTTCTTTTTACTTTCTATTGCTTGTGATTTACCTATGCCATTAGTGGCTATTCAACTATTGTGGTTAAATATTGTAACTGATGGTCTTCAAGATTTAGCATTATCATTTGAAAAACCAGAGCAAAATATAATGCAAGAAAAACCAAGGGATACAAAAGAATCTATTTTTAATAAAACTTTAATGCATGAGGTTTTATTATCAGGTCTTACGATAGGTTTAATAGTATTTGGTGTATGGGTGTATTTAATTAAGGGACTAAGAATGGATGTTAAATTAGCCCGAGGTTATATTGTAATGCTTATGGTCTTTATGCAAAATATGCATGTTCTTAATTGCCGTAGTGAAAAGGAATCTTTTTACAAAATCTCTTTTAAAACCAATCCTTTTGTCATTTTTAGTATAGTTAGTGCTATAGTATTACAAATTATTTTTGCAGAAGTTGATGGATTAAGTGCCTTTTTACAAACTTCATCAATTCCGGTTTTACATTTAATTTATTTATTTTTAATATCAACTATTATTTTGTTTGTATTAGAAATTTATAAAAAGATTAAGTATCAAAAAACAAAAAAATAAACCATATTGTGTATGGTTTGTTTTTTTATATAAATAATTAAATTTTTAATGATAATTTTTTCTCTTTTTCTTCTTCGATAGAATCGTTAACCAAATCTAATATATTATTAAAGGCTTTTATATTTGTATTTACAGAATGATGGCTAGTTATAGTATAACTATGAATATCTAAAACACTCTCGACATTTTTCTGGTCTTCACAATAAACCATACCATCAGATTTATTTTCAAAAAATATTTTATTTATTAAACATAATCCCATTCCTGTAAAGTTCATTGTTTTAGCAGCTTCACGAAAAGTTTTATCATCTATGGTTGTTACAATATTTTTAAAGCCATTGATTCTTTTGATGGCATTTATATTGTTTTCTTGAAATATGTTTGGTATAAATGATGAATCATAACAGTTTAATTTATCTTTGGGTATACCATTAGGAACTGCTATATCATAATCCATGTGTGAATTACTGCTGATGCTTTCATAAAATTTGATTAGATTTTTGTATATTAAGTCGGTTAATTTATGATCCCCAATCATATTAATAACTAATTGTTTTACCTCAGGATAAAAAATTAAGGGCGATGCTAATTTTGTTCCACGGTAAGGAGTAGCGGCATTAAATATATTAGTTTTTTGAAAGGAATAAGGATTTTTGAAAAAACTTGGCATATAGAAACTCATAGCACCACACTTAGAAAGAGCGATAATATTTATTGTATTGGTATTTTCTTGGCTAGCCAATAAATCAATATATTGCGCTAATAACTTAGCATCTTCAATAATTGGTGCATCAGCGTCCATTAAGAATAGTTTAATATTATAGTTACTATTTAGTTTTTGAAAATAGTTAAGAGTGTTATCTATACGGACTTCTTTTTCTTTAATCGTTTTACTATCTTTTGAGTGATCTTCAACTCTAGAACCATAACCAATGATGATATAATTTATTTTTTCTTTTTCGTTATTAATAATAGGAGTATAGTTAGCAATAGCTAGACTTTTACCTAAATTAGTATCATCAATATTATAATTCCAACAATTATTTATTAAATCCCATTTAGCAATAGTATTTATGTTTCCCGTTTTCATATTTCCATCCATGTGTAACTTATTATAATGAGAAGATTAATTATTGTCAAAAGAAAAAAGATACTTTAACAAAGCATCTTTAATACTATTATTTATTTTTTAATATCTTTAAATGAATCATTTGCTTGAATGCTTTTATATAATGCATACATTGGATTATTAATTATTAAATTAAATTCTCCTATATATTCACGACTAACGGCATTATATCCTAATTTGGCTTCGTTTAATCCATAATAAGGATTATTTTTATCATGATCACCAACAATGGCATTTAGATCAAACTCTTTATATTGTGATTGATTATATTCTTTAATAATTTCCCATTTTAATAAATATAATGGACATAAATTGCCATAATCATGATCATATCCTTCAATTAATAAACGAAGGATATCATTATCTTTGATTAATACTGCCCCACCAATAATTAACCCTTCGGGATATTCTTTAAATAAATCAGTAGCTTTAATCATATAATTTTTATAAGAAACTAACATCTTATCTGATTCCATCTTTTTATTTAAAATATCTTTCATGTTTTTTCCTTTGTAGTTGTCTCTTGAAATAATATTATTTAAATAATCGTTATACTCTAACTCTTTTTCATATAATAATCTACTTCCCTCAACATAAACAGAAGTATTTAAATTGGTTACATAAACTTCAATATCATCACCAAATTCTTTTCTTAAATTATAATAATAATCAATCGAATATGTCCCATTTTTTTCTATAAAAGAATATATTTTGTCAATAGCATTGTTATCTTTGTAAGCAGTAACTCCAAATTTATTAGCTTTTCTAATTTTAGTTCTTATTTGCTTATTATATTTTTTGTATGCAGTATTAATATCCTCACTTAGATCAATAGAAGCATTCCATCTTGGCTTGATCGATTCAAAAAATTGATTGAAACCACAATGATGATAACCTATATCATTTAATTTATTAATTAAATTATCTAAATTATTGTAACTATATAAAATATTTCCCTTTTTATCTTTCTCATTAATTACTATTAAAGGATCTATTTTTAATAAAATATAACGATCTTTAAATAAATAATTTTTAAGTTCCATTGTAATTTCTGTTAACTGTGAAAATTTTTCATAATCGATTAATAAACCTCTTGGAGCATATCCATATTTGAAACCCATTAAAACATTTTTAGCTAAAATTAAAGTAGCTCCCACCATATTATTATTATCATAAAATCCTAAATATAATGGTTTAAGACCTGATTTTTCCATTAATTTAGCATAAGAAGAAGTTTGGTAATAACTATGATATTTATGTGTTTTTGAAAATTTATCAAATTCATATTCATTAAGTTTTACAATATTCATATTTCCTCCTCCTTAATATAGTAAAAGTATATCATAACAACTAACAAATTTAAATAATATACTAGAAAAAAAATATAATAATAGTATAATAATTATAGATATATAGTGAAAAGATCATAAAGGAAGGTAAGCTCATGTTTGAAAATAAAAAAATATTAATATTAGGAATGGCAC
The DNA here is from genome assembly GCA_947628525.1 of uncultured Bacilli bacterium. Taxonomy (GTDB): domain Bacteria; phylum Bacillota_I; class Bacilli_A; order RF39; family UBA660; genus RGIG3091. Next base: position 11,551 of record CANRAE010000005.1, on the reverse strand, counting down.
GAAGTGGATATGAAGCAGCTAAGTTATTAATAAAAAAAGGTAATGAAGTTGTTTTAAATGATCTTAAAGAAGAGCAAGATGAGGAAAAGGTAAAAGAATTAAAAGATCTAGGAGTAAAGTTAATTTTAGGGAATCATCCAGATGATTTGTTAGATAATACTTTTGATTATTTGATAAAAAATCCAGGTGTACCAATTGATCATAAATATGTATTAAAAGCAAGAGAATTGGGAATAGAAGTTATCAATGAAGTAGAAATGGCATATCGATTGTTACCAAAAGATGTAACATTAATTGCTATTACGGGAACTAATGGAAAAACAACGACAACTACTCTTATTTATGAGATGATTAAAGCGTTTGGTAAAAAGGTACATTTGACAGGTAATATTGGTTATCCTTTATGCAGTTTTCTAGATAAGATAGAACCAAACGATATAATCGTAATGGAAACTTCTTGTCAACAACTTGAAAATTTACAAGAATTTAATCCAAATATTGCAGTTATGACTAATTTGTCAGAAGCACATATTGATTTCTTAAAAAGTTATGATAATTATAAACGCGTCAAGGCCAAAATTTTTCAAAATCAAACAAAGGATGATATTGCTATTTTAAATATAGAAAATGATGATGTAGTGGAAGTAACTAAGAATATTAAGTCAACAATTAAATATTTTTCAAGTAAAAATATCATTAATGGTTGTTACATAAAAGATAATGCTATTTATTATTATGATGAGAAGATAATTGATTTGAGCGATATTAAATTAGTGGGAATGCACAATTATGAAAATATAATGGCTAGTATCTTGGCAGTTAAAGAGGTTGGAGTATCTAACGAAAGTATAGTAAGTGTTTTGCAAAGTTTTAGTGGAGTAGAACATAGATTAGAATTTGTTAAAGAAATTAAAGGAAGATTATTTTATAATGATTCTAAGGCTACTAATATAAAATCCACGCAAATTGCATTATCATCTTTTAATAAACCAACTATTTTATTGTTAGGTGGTATGGAAAGAGGACAAGATTTTAATTTGTTAAAAGATTATATTAGTCATGTTAAATTAATCGTATGTTTTGGTGAAAATAAAAAGCGTGTTAAAGAGTTTGGCGATAGCTTAATGATTGAGACGATTGTTAAAGATAATTTACATGATGCAGTATTTACTGCCTATGAAAAATCTCATCAAGGTGATATAATTCTTTTAAGCCCTGCATCAGCATCGTGGGATCAATATAAATGTTTTGAAGATAGGGGTATGGAATATAAAGAATGTATTAATGAATTAGGAGGAAATGAAAATGAAAATAACTGATATTAAAGGAAGAGAAGTACTTGATTCAAGAGGTAATCCAACCGTTGAAGTTGAGGTTGTTCTTGAAAATGGCATGAAAGATATTGCTATTGTGCCATCAGGGGCATCAACTGGGGAGCGAGAAGCACTTGAACTAAGAGATGGCGGAACTAGATATTTGGGGAAAGGTGTTTTAAAAGCTGTTAACAATGTCAATACAGTGATTAAAGATGCATTAATTGGTCAAAATGTTTTTGAACAACAAAAAATTGATGATATAATGCTAAAATTAGATGGAACTGTCAATAAAACTAATTTAGGTGCAAATGCTATATTAGGTGTTTCTATGGCTTGTCTAAGAGTTGCAGCTAAAGCTAGTGGTAAGGAATTATATCAATATGTTGGTGATGGAAATTTATTACCTAGACCTATGATGAATATTTTAAATGGTGGGGCTCACGCTGATAACAATTTGGATTTTCAAGAATATATGATTATTCCAAAAGCTGATTCATTCCACGAAATGTTAAGGATTGCATCTGAGGTATTTCACACTTTAAAAAGTATTTTAAAGGGAAAAGGGCTTGCTACTAGTGTAGGAGATGAAGGCGGTTTTGCTCCAAACTTATCTAACAATAAAGAAGGATTGGATTTGATTGTTGAAGCTATTACTAAGGCGGGATATACTCCTGGTGTAGATGTATTTATTGGTTTAGATGTTGCTGCTAGTGAATTTTTTGAAGATGGCAATTATAATTTAAAAGGAGAAGGAAAAGTTTTATCCACAGAATTGTTGATAAAATATTATTTAGAACTAATTGAAAAGTATCCTATTATTTCTATCGAAGATCCATTTGATCAAAATGATTGGGATGGATTTAGCAAATTTACTAAATTAGTAGGTGATAAAGTACAAATAGTAGGTGATGATTTATTTGTAACTAATAGTAAATATTTACAAGAAGGAATTGATAAAGGTGCTTGTAATGCTATTTTAATTAAATTAAATCAAGTAGGAACTGTTAGTGAAACTATTAAAACGATCGAATTAGCAAGAAGTCATGGTTATAATACTGTTATTTCTCATCGTTCAGGAGAAACAGAAGATACAACAATTGCTGATTTAGCAGTAGGTCTTAATTTAGGACAAATTAAAACAGGTTCGATATCAAGAAGCGAAAGAATTGCTAAATACAACCGTTTATTAAGAATTGAAGAGCAAGTGAAATAATCTTGCTTTTTTAATTTATTGAATTTTTGCCCTTGGGTGTTGTTTTATAATCATTGAATTCAGCACTTATTATGTAATTTAATAAGGTTAATTTATTATCATATTTAATTATTATTTAAATAAATTATTAGATATTTATTAAATTATATTGATATTTTATATTTTAAAGAAAATAATAAGTAAAAAATATCTTGATAATTTTTTTGATATTTGCTAATATAGTGTCATTAATATTGTGCTATAAGTCACCTTTTTTATTTAAGATATTAGTTTTTGTTAATCAAGGAGGGAGTTATGTTTGAAAAAATATGTTGGATTAAAGAGAAAAACAAGATAAATGAAATTGATTTTATCCATGTAATTTCAATCATATTAAGATGTTATAGTGAGATAGAATATATGCAAAATAAAAATAAATATCTTAATAATTTTACTTTGAATCAAATGAAAAATTTTAAAATCGAAAAATGCTATGAAAGAATAAATTTTACATTTAATAGTGAAACTTTGGTATTGTCTAATGTTGAATTAAATATACTTGTGGAGGAAATTTATTCTTTTCTTGAAAAGAATTACCCAATTGGTTATAATTATAAACTAATTGATCCAATATATATGTCATTATTTTTATATGAATTTATTCCGAGAATAACTAATACAAAAGTAGATGAAATAGAAGTTAATGATTTTATGTTATTAAGAAAAAATAGTAACCCTGTACCTTTGGAATGTTCAGAAAGTTATAAAGCTTTACAAAAAGGTAGTGAATGCGTAATTTACACACCTTTTAATTCAAATCATTTAATAGACAGCGATTATGATAGACTTATGGAAACTTTATCAAGTATTAAAAAAAATGGCTATCCATACCTAGGGAAATACATTATTTTATATAATGATGAACCTTATATAAGGGATGGTCAGCATAGAGCAAGCGTAATTAAGTATTTGTATGGTAATATAAAAATTCCAGTTTTAAGAATTTATATTGATGGTGATTTAAATGATGATTAGTAGTAAAAATAAAATTTTGGGAGCATACAAATCTTTTCTAAAAGATTATTTAATTGATCAATATAAATATGATGGTTCACAACTTATATATTTTGAAAAAGATGGATTATCATCATTTTCCATTACTAAACCTAATTCTAATTACAAAAATTGTAATTTTGTAAATGGTTATCCTCATTTCCAAATTAGCAAAGATGTTTGTCTAGCAGAAATATATAATTTTTTAAACGATAAACCAATTTATGATGACAATTTCACTATAAGGTATGGGGACTTACATCCTAATAAGCCTATTCCTATGTTAGGACAATTAAGAAATATTATAATTGATAAAGCCCTTGTTAATATCATTAAAACAAGTGGAAAAAAAAATAATATTTTTACAGTTGGTAATATTTCAGAAAAATCCATTAAGCATTTTGTAAATAGTCAAACTAATACCAATAATGAGGCATTATTTAATTTAATATATAGCTCAGTTTTTCATTATGATAATCAAGATAATAAAAATGTTTTAGCATATTTGTCTTTTTGTTATGAAAGTTTAAATATTATAGAGAATTATTTTAAACAGTTATTATTATCCGATAACAGTTATTTGTTGGAATCTCAGTTATATGCTGATCAAGAATTATACAATATAGTAAAAAAATTAACGTATGAAGATGCTTTTAAGTCTAATGGCGAGATAAAATATGTTTTACAGGAATTTATGTTTATATTAAATAATCAATATAAAAACAGTAAAATTATAAATATAATTGGTTCTAATCAGTCTGAACATATAAAGAAGGTTTTAGATGTTGTTCATATTAATAATTTAAATTGTGATGTTTCTTATTTGACTTATAGTTTATGTAAAAATGCTGATTCTAGGAATATAGAAGAGTGGTCCCGCAACTTATTTTCTCTAGTAAAAGATAATGATATTAAAGTTGATTCCCAGTTTATAAACGCAAGAGATTTAATAAAGTTTATAATTATTGCAAATAGTAATGATACGATTATAGATTTTGAAAATCCCGAATATTTTAAGATAAATTTTTGGGGTGAAATATATAAAGGATTACAAAATGCTAAAAGAATTGCTAGAAATGGTACTATTTATAATTGCAAATTATTAAGCAACATGGCACTAGTTAATCAAGTTATTGATAAGGCTGTGACATTTGGAGATATTAGCAAATTATTAAGATATCTATATTCTGTTTCGCATGAATTTAACAACAATTTAAATGAATATCAGCCTTTAGGCGAATTGTATTATGAGTTCACAGCAAAGTGTTTAAATAGTTTGAATGTATCTGATACTAAACTTTTTCAAAAGGTATTATAGGGGAGGGATAAAATGATTATTCCAAAATATTTACAAGTGGGGGATAGTATATCCATTGCATCACCATCTAATGGTATAGTGAAAAAAAATAAAATACATGATTTAGATGAGGTAATAAAATGGTTCCAAAATAATAAGTTAAATGTCATAGAAGACCAATACACTAGGAAAAGTGTAAATGGTACGAGTAGTTCGGCTTCTGATAGAGCCAAAGAATTAACAAAATTAATAAAAAATAAACAGATAAAATTAATTGTTGGTGTTACTGGTGGAGATTATTTAGTTGAATTACTTGATGAGGTAAATTTAGACTGTATTATAGATAATTATAAATGGGTGCAAGGACAATCAGATATGACTATTTTATTATATATATTAACTACTAAATATAATGTTATGACTATTTATTTTTATAATGCAGCAGCTTTAAAACAAGCTAGTTTTGAAGAACTGTCAAGTAATTACAAATTACTTTTTGGAGATAAAATTATACAAAACGATTTTAAATACAAAATGAGAGAATCAGGGGAAAAGGAAATCAGTTGTTGGTTATCAACCAGTAATATTAATGTTACAGGGATTATAATTGGCGGATATTTAGAATGCTTAATTGATTTGTTAGGAACTAAATATGATTGTACTTGCAAATTTATAGAAAATCATAAAGAAGAGGGAACTATTTGGTATTTTGACATTAACTATATGAGTAATGAAACTATATTTAGATGTTTATGGCATTTAAGAAACGCCGGATGGTTTAAATATGCTAAATGTTTGATTTTTGGTAGAACAGAAGAAGAAAGTTATACAGACATTTCGCTTGACGAGGCGATAACAAGAGGACTAGGGGAGCTTAATATTCCATATATTAAAAATTTTGATTTAGGACACAGTTCGCCTAGAATTGTTATTGTTAATGGATCTAAAGTACATTTAGTTTGTGATGAAACTAATCATAGTATTAGGTTAATATAGGAGCTTTTATGAAAAGAGTATTAATAGGAATTTGTGGAATAGGTAATGGTCATATTAATCGTCAAATAAATGTAATTAATTTATTAATGTCAAGGAATGTAGAAATAGTTGTTGCTACAACAAAGAATAAAATAAATACAATAAAAAGTATTTTCCCCAATATTAAAATTGTTGCAATAGATATTCCTTGGATTTCTTGCACAGATAAAGGAATCAATTTTGCTGATTGTTTATTAAAATATAAAAATTCTAGAGTTGATCAGTTTGAATCTTTTTTAAAGTTTTCTATTGAATTGCAAAACATATTTAATAAAGAACCTCAATTTGATTTAGTTATTAGCGACTATGAACCTAATGTTATTCAATATGCTTATGCGACGGGAACGAAAGTTATTTGTATGGAACAACAATCCAAATTTTTGTATATTGAAAACTATAATATAGAAAATTATTCTATAAATGAAGATATTATTAGATTAAAATATTTTGCACCTAAGGTTGATTATAGAATTATTTCATCGTTTTTTAAAATCAATGTGCCAAATGACAATGTATACATACTACCGCCAATTATTAAACCAATAGTTAGAGAATATATAGATGTAAAAAAGGGTATAGTTTATTTTTCACCATATTCTGATAATAAAACCGATTTCATTCAAATTTTGGAAATGTTAAAATATTGTACGGATATAACATTTGTTATTTATACAAATATTGAATTTGATGAATACAAGGGAAATAATAATTTTGTTTTCAAGCCGTTTGGTCTGTCGTTTGATGAAGATTTTTCAAATGCATATTTTGTTATTTCATCTTCCGGTCACCAATTAATAAGTGAATCATTATATGGTAATTTACCTATGCTTCTTTTTCCGTTAGACACATATGAGCAACACTATAATTGCCTGATGGTGGAGAAGTATAATTTGGGTCATAGAATAAGAGAATTTTCTGAAAATGAGTTTAAAAATTTTTATGAAAATATACCACATTACATTGAAAATATAAAAAAGTATAAACAAGAAAATTGGAATAATGTATGGTATAATGAATTAGATAAGATATTTGATATGTTGTTATAGTTGGCAACTAAATAAAGCTTAATTAATATTATGTAGGACTAATTGTAGCTTGGATAAAGATGCACAAAGTATCTTTATTTATTGCATTTTAAATATATATATGTTAAAATACTTCTTAGAAAACGGAGGGATTGGTATGAAAATTTTTTTACTAATCATATCATTATTATTAATTGCTATTGTTTTGTTACAAAGTAATAAAGCCGAGAGTGCTTCACAAATTATATCTGGTGGTAATGCTGATTTATTTAGTCAAAGGAAAGAACGCGGAGTAGAATTATTGATTAGTCGCATTACTATGACATTAGGGCTTGTTTTCTTTGTTGTAAGTTTAGTAATGAATTTTGTTTAGGAAGACTAGGAATAGTCTTTTTTTTATTGTATAATGTTATTGGTGAATAGTATGAAAAATAAAATATTAGAAATATTAAAAAAATATGATCGAGCCCTTTCATTTGAAGAAATAGATTCAGCCTTAAATATACAAACAGTATCAGAAACAGAAGAACTTATTAAGGCTTTGAAAGAGTTAGAAGAAAGTGTAGAAATATATCATTCTAATAAAGATCGATATATGTTGTTTGAAAATAGTAATTTAAGAAAAGGTATTATGCGTACTAATAAGAAAGGTTTTGGTTTTGTTGATGTATCTAATCAAGAAGAAGATATTTTTGTTAGTATGGATAATATGAATGGTTGTATTGATGGTGATACTGTCTTAGTCGAAATAATCAGTAATAAACCAGATGGTAGAGTAGAAGGACGTATTGTAAGAGTAGTTAAAAGAGATTTATCCACAGTAGTTGGGGAAATTTATTTTAAAAAAGAAAAAGGTTATTTAATACCTGATGATAAAAAATTAAAAATGCAAATTGAAATACCAAAAGGTAAAAATAAAGGATCAGTTGATGGTCATAAAGTACTAGTTAAAATAACTTCCCAAGTAAGTAATAATAAGTTTAAGGGTGAAGTTATAAGAATTTTAGGCCATAAAAATGATATTGGAGTAGATATATTATCAATTGTTTGTAAATACAATATTAAAGATACTTTTGATGAAGAAACTATTAAAGAATTAGATAATATTAAGGAAGAAGTAACCAGTGAAGATAAGATAGGAAGAAAAGATTTAACTAATGAAGTAATTTTTACTATTGATGGTGATGATACTAAGGATATAGATGATGCTATTTCTATTAAGAAATTAGATAATGGACATTATCAGTTAGGTGTCCATATTGCCGATGTTAGCTATTATGTTAAAGAAGGAACGGCTATTGATAAGGAAGCTATGGAACGTGGTACATCAGTATATTTAGTGGATCGAGTAATACCAATGTTACCTCACAAATTATCTAATGGTATTTGTTCTTTAAATCCTGATGTCGAAAGATTAGCTATATCTTGTCTTATGGAAATAGATGAAAATGGGAAGACAGTCGATTATGATATTTTTCCAAGTGTAATCAAATCTAAAATACAAATGACTTATAAAAAAGTAAATAGTATCTTAGAAAATGATACAATACCAGAAGGTTATGCTCCTTTTGTTGATGATTTAAAATTAATGCACGAATTATCTAAAATTATTAGAAAAGCCAAAATAGAACGTGGTAGTTTGGACTTTGATGTTGATGAAGCTAAAATTTTAGTTGATGAACAATGCCATCCTGTGGATATTGTATTACGAGAAAGAGGTACTGGGGAAAAGCTTATTGAGGATTTTATGATCTGTGCAAATGAATGCGTAGCAACACATATATTTTATATGGATTTGCCGTTTATATATCGTGTTCATGAGTATCCTAAGGAAGGAAAAATACGTGATTATTTAGCTTTTTTACAAACCTTAGGATATACTATCAATGGTAATATGAAGGATGTTAGTCCTAAGACAATGCAAAAATTAATAACTTTTCTAAAAGATAAACCAGGGTTTAAAATATTATCAAGTCTATTACTTAGAAATATGCAAAAAGCTATTTATTTACCACAGAATTTAGGCCATTATGGATTAGCTAGTAAGTGTTATACTCATTTTACTTCACCTATTAGAAGATATCCAGATACAACTGTTCATAGATTACTTAGAACTTATTTATTTAATAATGATATGTCTAGTAATACCATTAATCATTGGCAAGAAAAGCTAATCTATATAGCCGATAATTCATCTTTAAAAGAACGTGAATCTGTTGAATGTGAACGTGAAGTAGAGGATATGAAAATGGCTGAATATATGGAAGATCATATTGGTGAAGAATATGAAGGCATTGTATCAAGTGTTAATAATTTTGGCGTGTTTATACAATTAGATAATTTGATTGAAGGATTAGTACATATTAGTGAACTAGGAGATTATTATAATTTTGATGAAGTATCACAAACACTTACTGGTGAACGCACTAAAATTAAATATCAATTAGGTGATCGGGTTTTAGTTCGTGTTGTTAGAGCATCAAAGGAAGAAAAAATTATTGATTTTGCAATAATTAAAAAGTTATAGGTGATTTTATATGGCAAAGAAAAAGATAAGGTTAAAATATAGATTTAAAGTAATTTTAGCTTTGTTTCTTTTTTTGGTAGTTATTATGGTTATAAATAATAATAAGGGTCTTAATAATGAAGATCAACAAATGCAAGTTACTAAGAAAAATAATAATAAAATATCATTAGTGATGGTAGGGGATGCGTTAATCCATAGTAGTGTGTATGATGATGCATATGAAGATGGTAAATACAATTTTTATAAAATGTTATCACCTGTAAAAAAGTTTATTACAAAACATGATTTAGCATTTTATAATCAAGAAACAGTTTTAGGTGGTGTTTCTCTTGGATTATCTAGTTATCCAGCTTTTAATTCACCACAAGAAGTAGGGGACGCCTTTATTGACGCTGGATTCAATTTAGTGAGTCTTGCTAATAATCATGTTTTAGATTGCGGTAGTAAGGCTATCATAAGTGCTAATAATTATTGGCAAACAAAAAAGAATGTTCTTGCAAGTGGATCATATAATTCCCAAGAAGAAAGAAATAATATTCCTATTAAAGAAATGAATGGTATTAAGTATGCTCTTTTAGCATATACGACAACTACTAATGGTATAAAACCTAATAACAATTATTATGTAAATATATATGATGAGCAAATAGTGAAAAATGATATAGAAAAGATAAGAGATAAAGTTGATTTATTATTGGTATCTATGCATTGGGGTGAAGAATATAATACAAGTGTTACTTCCTCACAAGAACAAATAGCTAATTATTTATCAAATTTAGGTGTGGATATTATTATAGGAACACATCCTCATGTTATTGAACCTATTGACTATATAGGTAATACACTTATAATATATTCATTAGGTAATTTCTTATCAGGACAAGAAGGGATGGATCGCTTAATAGGACTAATGGTATCCGTAGATGTGGAAAAAAAAGATAATCAATTAATCATTAGTGATCCTAATGTCATGCTTACTTATAATTATTATAAAAATGGTAATGTTAAAAGTGATTTTAAAGTATATTCTTTTGATCAAATGAATGATGATATATTAAAAGGATATAAAGGTTATTATAATAAATATATGAATATTGTAACAGCTAAAACTAACAGAATAAATAAATTGCCGATTTAAGGAAGTGATAAAATGGAGATAGTAAATAGAAAAGCACGATATAATTATTTTATAGAAGATGAATTTGAGTGTGGTATAGTGTTATATGGTACAGAAATTAAATCAATTCGTAGTGGTGCTTGTAATTTTAATGATAGTTATGCAATTGTAAGAAATGGTGAATTATTTATATTAAATATGTTTATTGGTTATTATAAAGAAGGTAATATATTTAATCATAATGAAACGCGTACTAGAAAATTATTAATGAAAAAGAAAGAAATATTTAAATTATTTGACAAGACACGTCTAGAAGGATATACGTTAATTCCATTAAAATTGTATTTTAAAAACAATAAAGCTAAGATATTATTAGGATTGTGTAAAGGTAAAAAAGATTATGACAAGAGAGAAACTTTAAAGGAAAAAGATATAAAGAGATCAATAGAAAAGCTTAATAAAAGAACTTATTAAGCTTTTAAATTGCGAATTATATTGAAAAAAAGAGAAATTTATAGTATAATCTAGCTCATGGGGCCGAATATGGTTTCGACGGGATAGTTTAGTCATAGACTGCAAGTAGGTGGCAACCTTAAATGCAAACAATAATAACTGGAAACAGAAATCAATTAGCTTTCGCATAATATAACGCAAGGCGCTTCTTTTATTGCATTTTCTGCGTGGAATATTAGAGGCTCATTTTTAGCAGAATATATTATTTCTTTTCCTAGGGAAATAATGAACTTTATAGGATAGTTATGTTATTGTTCGTTAATTAGCTTATAATGTAATGAATATTATTAGTTAACTAAACTTGTAGATGTCTTAGATGTGGCTATTTCGGACGGGAGTTCGATCCTCCCCGGTTCCACCAAATTGATAGAAAACTCGGAAAATTCGAGCAAAGATAAAGTTAGTGTAAAGAGTTTTGTGGGAAAAAGGAAAGAAAGTTGAATTTATAATAAATTTGATTTTCTTTTTTATATAAA
>CANRAE010000004.1 GCA_947628525.1 uncultured Bacilli bacterium | reverse complement strand
GATCACTTTCAAGTTGCGATTTATGGATAAGATAAATACGGTTACGCGTTATAGTAACAAGATAGAATTTTCTATAAATTAAGGTGGTACCACGATCTAGTTCGTCCTTATAGAAGTTCTATTTTTTATTTATAGGAGGATTTATGAAATTTAAGGAATTATCAAAGGAAAGCGTTCATGATTTTGAAAGTAATATTACTAATACATGGCAGAAAATGAATATACTTGATAAAAGCATTGATAAAGGTCATGATTATTTTGTTTTTTATGATGGACCAGCAACTGCTAATGGAATGCCAGGAGTACATCATATTTTAGCTAAACTTTTAAAAGACGTATTTTGTAAATATAAAACAATGAAAGGGTACAAAGTATTACGTAAAGTTGGTTGGGATACTCATGGCTTACCAGTTGAAGTTCAAGTTGAAAAAGAATTAGGTTTCAATGGTAAACTTGATATTGAAAAATATGGTATTAAAGAATTTAATGAAAAATGTCGTGAATCAGTATGGAAAAATGAAGAAGCTTTTAGAAGATTTACCAAAGAACTAGGTCAATTTATTGATTTGGAACATCCATATGTAACTTATGATAATAATTATATTGAAACAGAATGGTGGATTTTGAAGAAATTCTTTGATGAGGGCTTAATTTATGATGGTTTAAAAATTCTTCCATATTGTCCTAGATGCGGTACGGGACTTGCTAGTCATGAAGTAGCCCAAGGTTATAAAGAAATAAGTGTTAATACTGTAACGGTTCCTTTTAAGATGAAAGATGAAGAAAATACTTATTTATTAGTATGGACTACGACACCATGGACTCTTTTATCCAATGTTGCAGCTTGTGTTAATCCTTGTGAAAAATATGTTAAATGTTTGTCAAAAGGTCATAACTTTATAGTAGCAGAACAATTATCCCATAAAATATTAGGTGATGATTTTGAAGTAGTAGAGGAATATTTAGGAAAAGATTTAGAATATCGTGAATATGAACAATTATTACCAATTTTAAAAGTTAATAAAAAAGCTTTTTATATTACTTGTGCAGATTATGTTACGATGGAAGATGGTACGGGTATTGTTCATATTGCCCCAGCTTTTGGTCAAGATGACTATGAAGTGGGAATGAAATATGATTTACCAATATTGAATCCTGTTGATGAACAAGGATGTTATACCGAAGGTCCTTGGAAAGGTAGATTAGTAGTTGATCCTAATTTGGAACTTGAAATTATAAAATATTTAGCAAGAGAAGATAAATTATTTAAAAAACAAAAAATGGTACATAATTATCCTCATTGTTGGCGTTGTAAAACTCCACTTGTATATTATTCAAAACCTAGTCTTTATATCAAAACCACAGCTTTTCAAGATAAGATTATTGCTGAAAATAAAAAAGTTCATTGGTATCCTGATTATGTTGGTGAAAAAAGATTTGGTAATTGGCTTGAAAATATGAATGATTGGGCTATATCAAGAAATAGATATTGGGGTACACCAATTCCTTTATGGCGTTGTTCTTGTGGTTATGATGAGATGATTGGTTCCCGTCAAGAATTAGTCGAAAAGGCCCTTGAACCAATTAATGAAGATATCGAATTACATCGTCCATATGTTGATGAAATCCATATCAAATGCCCAAAATGTGGTAAGCCAATGGAAAGAGTAAAAGAAGTAATCGATTGTTGGTTTGATTCAGGAGCAATGCCTTTTGCTCAATACCATTATCCTTTTGAAAATAAAGAATTATTCGAAAAACAATTTCCAGCAGACTTTATATCCGAAGGAATTGATCAAACAAGAGGTTGGTTCTATTCATTATTAGTTATCTCTACTTTCGTGATGGGATGTTCACCATATAAAAACGTTTTAGTAAATGACTTAATTCTTGATAAATATGGTCAAAAAATGCATAAAAGTAAAGGTAATGCTGTTGAACCATTTAGTATTTTAGAAAAATATGGCGCTGATGCGACAAGATTCTATATGTTAAATGCATCGCCAGTATGGACGCCATTAAAATTTGATGAAGATGGTATCAAAGAAGTTAATTCTAAATTTTTTAGTACTTTAAAAAATACTTATACTTTCTTCCAATTATATGCCAATACTGATAATTTAGATCCAAGAGAATTTCATGTAGCTTATGAAGACTTGGAAGAAATAGATAAATGGTTGTTATCTAAATATAATAAATTAGTAAAATACGTTACTCAATCTATGGATGAATATGATTTAAATAAAGTATGTAAAGCTATTAATAACTTTTTAAATGAAGACTTATCTAATTGGTATATAAGACGTAATCGAAGAAGATTTTGGGCTAGCCAATTAGATAATAATAAAAAAGCTGTATATCAAACAACTTATGAAGTTTTAATAGGACTTTGTCAATTACTAGCACCTATAGCACCATTTATATCCGAAGAAATTTATACTAATTTAACGGGATGTGAAAGTGTCCATTTAGCAAATTATCCTGAATATGATGAAACTAAATTTAATGATGCCATTGAAAAGAGAATGGATTTAGTAAGAGATTTAATTTCCTTAGGAAGAAATGCTAGGGAAGAAGTTAAAATAAAAGTAAGACAACCTATTAGTGAAGTAGTACTTGATGGTAAATGTGCAAGTATTATTAAAGATTTAACTAGTCTTATCAAAGAAGAATTAAATGTTAAAGAAGTAATCTTTGAAAATGATTTAAGTAAGTATATGAAGTTTAGTGTTAAACCTAATTTTAAAGAAGTAGGTAAAGTACTAGGTCCTAAAATAAAATTATTTCAAGAAGTCTTAGCTAATATATCATTAGAGGAAATTAATAAATTAAAAAATGATGAGGCGATTACTATTAAATTAGATAATGAAGATTTTGTAGTTAAAGCAAATATGGTTGATATTAGAGTTGAATCTAAGGAAGGATTTAATGCTTCATATGAAGGTAATAATTTCATTGTGTTAAATACTACTTTAACCAAAGAATTAATTAATGAAGGTATAGCAAGAGAATTAATAAGCAAAGTGCAAAATTTAAGAAAGAGCTATAATTTTGATATCTTAGATCGTATTGATATACTATATGAAGAAAATAAAGACTTTGAAGAAGCAATTAAAGATTATATTGACTTTATTAAAAAAGAAACTTTATGTGATAATTTAGTTAAAGTTAAGGATTTAAAAGAAGTAACTAATCTTAATGGTTTAGATGTTAAATTTGATGTTAAGAAAAAATAGTATAAAAGCAAAGTAGTGATCGATTAACTATTTTGCTTTTTCTATTAATTAATTTTTAAGATATACTTCTTTATTTTTTTGGTAGATACAGTTATAATTATTAATAGTAAGGAGTGATGGTAATGAAAAATAATGATATTTTATATGTGTTACCGTCAATTGCGGCATCTTTGTTGATAACTGCTACTAAAATGGTTAATACTCCTTTAATAAGATCGCGTGATACTATTATTAAATGTTATCATGAAGGATTAGTTCATATTACTAAAAATGAAGAGACCTGTGATGCTATCATGAACTCCCAAGAAATGTATGCATCGAATAAATTTTCATCATATGGCATTCATGAAAGATGTTTTTTCTTTGCTGGCATCCCAGACTTTGCCAATGTATGTTTAAACTGTAATCCAAAACCCAAATTGACTGCTATAAGATTGAAATTACCTTATGAAAAATTAGCTGAATTTGATGAAAGAAGTGCTAATGATGGAGCTATATCATATAAAGGAAATTTAGATTTATCTGATGCTATGATAGAAAAAATATACCTAGGATTAAAAGAAAAAGATGGCGAGCTATCTTATGAAGAAATATCCGCCAAAGAATATGAAAATTATCAGTTAAATCTTTCTTATGAAAAAACTAAAATAGTATCCAGTAAATTAGCTTTTAAAATTAAAGGATTCATGACTGGATTAAGAAAAGATTTTGAACTTTTGGTTAAGGAACTAAAAAGTGAAAAAAGTGGATTGATATTAAATCGTGATTATATGAGTGAAAATGCTGATTTATTTACTAAAACCGAAGAAATACCTGTTCAAGAAATTAAGATGGAAGATGAAAAACAAACTGTTTTGGATATAATGAAAAGTTATATTGTCATAGATAATAATCAAATAAATGAAATGAGTAGTGTTGTTAAATTAATGACCGCTTTAAATGATCCTAGTGAACCAATAAGTAAACAAAATAAGGAAATGGTAAAAGGCGAATTAATTAAAAGTATAGCTATTAATCGATATCGTGATCTAAATAATAATAAAAAAATGGCATTTAGCACTAATAATACAATAACCCCTGAAATGAATGAAGAAGATATATCTAATGTTTTATTTACTAATTTAGTAAATGGTGATATAGCTAAGTGTTATGAATTATTAGATTATCCCACGGTTTTATTTGCATCTTGTAAAGCGTTTACAAGAAGTCAAGCAACCAATAATGATAATGAAGATATAAGAGTATCATATTTAACTAATCAAATTGATGAATATAATAAAAATGTTTTAAATCAAACCCAACATGAATATTAAAATGTTATATAAGGAGTGATGATCATGAAAGATTGCCTTTTATATCGCTTATTAAGACCTATTGTGGTTATATTATTTAAATTTATATATCGTCCTCAAATTATTGGTAAAGAAAATATACCTACTGATGGTAGAGTAGTTATATGTGGTAATCATACTAATATGATGGATATTCCATTACTTTTTTGTAGTACTAAGCGAACTATTCATTTTTTAGCTAAGGATGAATTATTTAAAGGATTAGGGAAACCATTTTTTAATTCCATGGGATGTATCCCTGTAAATAGAAGAACCAAAGATAAAAAATCTTTGGAAAGTGCTATTAAAGTATTAAATGATGATAAAGTTATTGGTATATTTCCCGAAGGTACTTTTAATAGATCTGATGACATTATTTTACCTTTTAAATTTGGAGCGGTAAAAATGGCTAGTGAAACTAAAAGTGCTATTGTACCTTTTTCAATTACTGGTCAATATCGTATGTTTTCCAAAGGAAAGATTACTATATGTTTTGATAATCCATATAAGATTAAAACTAATGATTTAGAAATAGCTAATCAAGAACTTATGGGTAAAGTTAAAACTTTAATCATTAAAAATGGTGGTATCAAAAAGTGAAATCAAAAGTAATAAAAGTTATTTTAAAAATATTAAGTTTTTTAATATGTATTTTATTGTTTATCGTACTTAATTTATATTTAATCTCTTATAATGTTAATAAAATAGTTACCAAAGATAATGTTACTGTTTTAGCTAGTAATATGAGTATGATAACCATTTTAAAAGAAAAGAATGAAGAAGAATTAAATGCTTTGTATAATATAGCTCATCAAAATAATATTGATACTGTTGTTATTGATAATATTATTAATAATGATGAGATAAAAAAAGTAGTAGCTAATTATTTTGGCAATTTAGTTAAAGCTTTATTATATGGTGGCGATATTGAACCTTTATCGAAAGATAAACTATTATTAGTTTATAGCAAAGAATTTGATAATACTATGAACAATTTAAATTATATTGTTACTAGTGATCAAAAAAGTTTATTTTTAGAGAAACTAGATAAAATTGTTGATGTTATTGTAGATAGCATTCCTTCTTACCAAGAGTTAACTAAAAATATAGATGCAACTACTATGGAATCGGTAAAAATGTTTGTTACAGAAAGTACTAGAATTTCTTTTGTAGTTATCATGATTATTTTATTTGTTATAATAATGCTCTTAAATAAGTTTAGTTATCATTTTGCTATATGGACAGGGGTTACAACCATATTATCAAGTATTATCTATATAATTATTGGTATTGCCATTAAAAGTATTTTTGATGGAAGCTGTTTTACTAATGTTTCGCCCGATATTGTTAATTTATTTGCCAATAATATAGCCAACATTATTTTAACAAGTGGGTTAGTTACCCTTGGTTTGGGCGTTATCCAACTTATTTATTATCGTGTGATGAAAAAAATTAAAATAAATGAATAATTATTGTTTAATATATGGTAAAGTTTTATAATAAAAACAAGGTGGTGATATAATGGATAGTACTATTTTACCAGCAGATACTTATATTGTTGTTAATAAAACGATTATAGAAGAGTTAGATCGTAAAATAATAACGATGTTATATCAACCTATTATTGGTTACACTGCCGTTACTTTATATTTTACTTTATTGGATGATTTATTAAAAAAAGAATTGATGAGTGACGAATTAACTCATCACCATTTAATGAGTACAATGCAATTAAAATTACCTAATATAGTTATAGCCAGAGAAAAATTAGAAGCGGTTGGTTTATTAAAAACCTATGTAAAAAAAGAAAATGTTAATAATTTTGTATATGTTTTATATTCACCAATGTCCGCTAATGAATTTTTGAATCATCCAATTTTAAATGTTGTTTTATATAATAATTTAGGTAAAAAAGAATATGAAAATGTTGTTAATTATTTTAAAATTCCTAAAATAAATTTAAAAGACTATGAAGATATAACGGCTAAATTTACTGATGTATTTACCGTAGTAAGTGGTAATTCTTATAGTAATGATAATATTATTAGTAAAAATAAAGGTAAAATTGAACTTACTAGTGGCATCGATTTTAATTTATTAATATCATCTATTCCTAAAAGTATGGTTAATGAAAAATGTTTTACCGAAGAAGTAAAAGAATTAATAAATTCTTTATCTTTTGTCTATAATATAGATGATCTTAGTATGCAAGGCTTAGTGCGCAATAGTATTAATGAAAAAGGTTTGATCGATAAAACGGAATTAAGAAAAAGTGCTAGAAACTTTTATCAATTTGAACAAAATGGTAAATTACCAACACTTATTTATAGTAAACAGCCTGATTATTTAAAAGCACCCAAAGGGGATAATTCTAATTGGGCTAAACAAGTATATACTTTTGAAAATATAACGCCTTATGATTATTTGCGTAGCAAATATAAAACCGGGGAACCTACGGTAAGAGAATTACAAATAATAGAAGATTTAATGGTAAATCAAAAAATGAAACCAGGCGTAGTTAATGTTTTAATTGCCTATGTTTTAAAAGTAAATAATCAAAAATTTACGCGCAGTTATGTTGAAGCAGTTGCATCACAGTGGAATAGACTAAATATTGAAACTGTTGAAGAAGCTATGCGTGTAGCTGAAAAAGAACATAAAAAGTTAAAGAAGAAATTTAATAAAGATATAAATGTCGATAATAAAAAAGATAAGGCTAAAGAAGAAGTTCTTCCTTCTTGGTTTGAACACGAGTATGAAAATAAAGAAATGTCCAAAGAAGAAGAAGAAGAATTAGATAATTTGTTGAAAGAATTTAGTTAATAATTGAAAAAAAAGATTTAAATTGTTATAATAATTATTATAAATAAAGCAATGACTGAGATTAGTAAGTATTAATTTATTAAAAAGAGACTTAGTGGTTGGTGTAAACTAAGAATAAAAGTACTGAATCAACTCATGAGTGAAATAGGGAACTTAGTATCTATTTCCGGTAATACCGTTATACAAATTAAGACTAAATTAGGATGGCACCGTGATCAATTCACTCCTAGTATTAGTCTTTTTCTATTATAGGAGGGTATATGTTAAAAAAATATTTTGATGAAAGTAAATATGAAGAATTAAAAACAAGTGATAATTTGCTTTATAAAGTATTAGAAATTGCTACTTGTCTTTTCGAAGATGATCTTGATAAAGGAAGTATGCCTTATATGTTACATATTTTATATGTTTATCAACATGTAAATAGTATGGAAGAAAAAATAATAGCGTTATTACATGATGTTATTGAAGATAAGGATGTAACCAAAGAAGATTTAATAGAAGTTGGCATTCCAGATAAGATTGTTAATGATGTAGTTATTTTGACTCGTGATAAAAAAGTTGATTATCAATTATATATCGATAATATTATTGCTAATGGCTCGCTTGCAGCTTTAAATGTTAAATTAGCCGATATAGAAAATAATATGGATATAACGAGGATACAAAATCCAACTTTTAAAGATTATGAAAGAGTTGAAAAAAGATATGTTCCAACTTTTGAAAAAATCATGAATAGAATAAAGGAGATAAGTTAAAAATGTTAGATATCAAGTTTATAAGAGAAAATAAAGATAAAGTTAAAGAAAATATTAAAAAGAAATTTCAAGATGAGAAGTTACCTCTTGTTGATGAAGTCGTAGAATTAGATGAAAAAATAAGAATATTAAAACAAAAAGGAGATACTTTAAGACAAGAACGAAATAATACTAGTGATGAAATCGGAGCTTTGTTTAGAGAGAAAAAAAATGATTTAGCTAATGCTAAAAAGGATAGAGTAGTAGAAATTAATAAAGAATTAGTTAATATTGAAGATGAAGAAAATAAGTTATCAGCCTGTTTAAAAGAAAAAATGATGATTATTCCCCAAATGATTGATGATAGTGTTCCTATTGGTAAAGATGATAGTGAAAATGTGGAAGTAGAACGTTTTGGAGAACCGAAAGTACCTAGTTATGAAATACCATATCATGCTGATATTTGTGAAAGTTTAAATGGACTTGATAAAGAAAGTGCTGGCAGAACAGCAGGTAATGGTTTCTATTATTTAATGGGTGATATCGCCAGACTTCATGAAGCCTTAATTGCTTATGCTAGGGATTTTATGATCGATAAAGGATTTACTTATTGCATTCCTCCATTTATGATAAGAAGTGATGTAGTAACTGGTGTTATGTCATTTGCTGAAATGGAAAATATGATGTATAAGATCGAAAATGAAGATTTATATTTAATTGGTACATCAGAACATAGTATGATTGGTAAATTTAAAGGACAACTTCTTGACGAAAAACAATTGCCAATAGCAATGACTTCATATTCACCTTGTTTTAGAAAAGAAGTTGGAGCTCATGGTTTAGAGGAACGTGGGCTATATCGTGTTCATCAATTTGAAAAACAAGAAATGATCGTTCTTTGTCAAAAAGAAGAGGCGATGGAATGGTATAACAAAATGTGGCAATATACAGTAGAATTGTTTAGAAACTTAGATGTTCCAGTTAGACAATTGGAATGTTGTAGTGGAGATTTAGCTGATTTGAAAGTTAAATCTTGTGATATTGAAGCATGGAGTCCTAGGCAAAAAACATATTTTGAGGTAGGATCTTGTTCAACATTAGGTGATGCCCAAGCTAGAAGATTAGGTATTAGAATGAAAACAGAAAATGGTAATCAATATGTATCTACTTTAAATAATACCGTAGTAGCGTCACCAAGAGGACTAATAGCAGTAATTGAAAACAATTATCAAGAAGATGGAAGTATATTAATTCCAAAAGTGTTACAACCATACATGGGCGGAAAAGAAAAAATCGAAAAGGAGTAGATAATTTAACTATTTATTACATAAATGGAATATCAAAAAATAAAAATATGGGTATAAAAATAATCTAATCTCCAAAAAATTAGTTGTTTATAAAAAGAAGTATATATTGATGTCTACCATTTGGGATTTACATCAGTAATACTTTTTTTATTTGTTTATTGAATTAAATAAATTTAAATTTAAGGTGACAGGTGGTAATATTATAACGGAGGTAAAAATTAAGAAGATAAAAGAAATAATTCGTAATATAAATGAAATAACCGCTAGATTTGATATGCTTGCAACCGAGGCTAATATAAAATTATCGTATTTAAAAAAGTAAAGAAGTTTCTGAATTAAACGAAGGATTAGAATCAGAAGATGACTACTTAGAAGCTTTATTAGTTTATATAGAAAATGCCAAATCTATATTAGGACAATATTTATTAAAAGTAGATAATGAGTGATTTGTTTACTCATTATCTATTTTTTTTAATAATTAAAGATTGTTATATCTTTTTATATATTTGTATTATAAGGTGAGCTTGTTATATATATTTTTAAGTATAAGTATTTTCTCCCCACCCCCGCCCATAAACGAAGTTGTTTACTTGTTTACACAACTTGACGTAAAAAGGTTGTTTTTACTTGTAAAACGCCTAGGGGGGGGGGTATAATCGAATTAAATATTTATAGCAAAGGAACTTTTTTATGAACATTCTTAATAATAAAAAATATAATGATTTAAAAAATAAAATCCAAAGTTTAAAGTTTTTAATTTTACCGTTTATTATTTTAAATATAATTTATTTTTTGGCTTTAATACCAATTATTAGAGCTAATTTTAATTACTTGGATGATTTAGGCCGAGTAGCTTTTGGAACTAGGGGCTTTGGGAGTGCTTATAGTAGATATATCTCAGATTTTTTATCTATTTTTCTTCATACAGGTAAATATTTAACTGATATTTCTCCATTACCACAATTAATCGCCACTTTTCTTTTGTCTTTATCTAGTATTATCTTAATATATGTATTTAGTAATAAAAAGAAAGTAACTATTTTCAATATTTTAGCCGTTATACCATTAGGGTTATGTCCTTATTTTTTAGAATGCTTATCTTATAAATATGATGCACCTTATATGGCTATTTCTATTTTAGCTAGTATTGTTCCTATTTTGTTCATTAATAAAAAAAGAATTGTTTATTTATTAGTTACTTTTTTATCTTGCTTAATAATGTGTATGACTTACCAAGCTTCAAGTGGTATTTTTCCTATGTTAATAATAATTTATTTATTATATATTTATCATAGTGATAAAAGTGTTAAACCAAAAAAAATATTTAGTGATTTATTCTTTTCCGTTGTAGGTTATGGTCTAGGGTTATTATTCTTTAAAGTCTTTTTTGTCAAGATTATTGTGGGAAGAGTATCAACTACGACTGCTCCTTTATTAAATTTACTACCTACCTTTTTAAACCATTTATTTAAATATTATCAATATATTAGATTAGATTTTAATAAGTATTGGTTAATACTTATGATCTTAATTACTTTATCTTTTCTTATTTTATCTGTTTGGCATAGTAAAAGAAGAAAAAGCCTAGCTTTTATTTGGACTTTGTTAGGATTATTAATTCTCTTAATGTTACCTTTTGGTATATATCCAGCTTTGGCAATACCTTTATATGATCCTAGGGCTATGTATGGTATTGGTGTTTTGTTATCTTTAATGGCTTTAATTATATCCAATATTGATCGTGTTTATGTTTTTCGCTTAATCGTTATAGCTTTTAGTTGGTTTTGCTTTGTCTTTGCTTTTACTTATGGTAATGCTTTAGCTGAACAAAAAAGATATGCTGATTTTCGCATTCAATTAGTCATTAATGATTTAAATAATTTAGATATAAATCATGATGATATTATAAATATCCAATTAGAAGGTGAAATAGATAAATCACCGATAGTAGCCAATATGACTTATTATGATCCTGTCTTAGATCGTTTAGTTCCTAACTTATTTGGGGATAAGATATATTGGGATTTAGCTTATTTTTATACTTTCTTTGATTTACCAAAGACAATACGTGTCAATAATCTGGATAAAAATGATTATCCAATTATTAAAGAGACAATGTATCATACAATATATGGTGAAGGTCAAAATATCATTATTGACTTAAAAAATATTTAAAGAAATATCCAAAAGTATTTCTTTTTTTTAAGTCAATAATGGTAAAAGTATTATTGTATTTTACTTGTTAGTTTTATAATTGTGTATTATAATTATATTAGGATGTGAAAATATGAAAGATGTAAATTTACTTCCTAATCATGTAGCTATTATTATGGATGGTAATGGTCGTTGGGCCATGGAAAGAGGTTATAATCGAAGTAGGGGACATTTAGAGGGTAGCAAGACATTAGAAAAATTAGGCATATACATATTAAATAAAGGAATTAAAGTATTGAGCGTTTTTGCTTTTTCAACCGAGAATTTTAAAAGGGATCCTAATGAAGTTAATTATTTAATGAATTTATTTATAGAAATGTTTACTAAAAAGTATAAGATCTTTAAAAAAGAAAATATCAAAGTTGTTTTTTCTGGAAGAACCAAAAATTTACGACCAGATGTTTTACAAGCTATCGATAAAATGCGAGAAGAAACCAAAAATAATACTCGTGGTATTTTAAATATTTGTTTAAATTATGGTGGTCAAGAAGAATTAATTGATGCGAGTAAAAAAATTGCTATGGCTTATAAAGAGGGTACCTTAGATTTAAATGAATTAAATAAAGAGAGCTTTTATAAATATTTATATCAAGATTTACCACCAATTGATTTATTAATAAGAACAAGTGGTGAATATAGAATTAGTAACTTTATGCTTTATCAAATGGCATATAGTGAAATGTTTTTTCCTAATATATATTTTCCTGATTTTAAAGAAGTAGAATTTGATCAAATATTAGATGAATTTTATAAAAGAAATAGAAGATTTGGAGGAAATTAATCATGAAAACAAGAATTATAAGTGCATTAGTTTTATTAGTTATTTTTATTCCTTTATTATTAATTGGTAAGTTACCTTTTGCCATTTTTATGACTTTGGTTGCTCTTTTAGGTTTAAAAGAATTGTTAGATATTAGAAAAAAGAATCATGAGTTACCTTTTTTAGTTGAGATTAGTTCTTATATTATAGTATCTTTTATGACTTTAAGTCATTATCAATCAAAAGATTTATATTTTCTAATGGATTATCGTTTAATGTCAGCTATTATGTTTGTCTTTTTAGCACCAATTGTGTTTATTAATGATAATAATAAATATAATTTTAGTGATGCTCTTTATTTTATTGCTTCAACTATCTTTTTAGGTTTAAGCTTTAATTTGTTTATTTTAGTACGTAATTTTAGTTTAGAATATGTGATCTTTTTATTCCTAATCTCTATATTTACAGATACTTTTGCATATATTACTGGTAAGTATATAGGTAAAAATAAATTAGCACCTCGTATTTCCCCTAATAAAACTATAGAAGGATTGCTTGGTGGTACGATTATGGGGGTATTTATTAGTACTGTTTATTATACAACGGTAATAGATACTGGTGCTGATTTAGGATTTATTATCTGTATAACGACGTTATTATCCTTAATTGGTCAATTGGGAGATTTGATTTTCTCAGCCATAAAAAGATATTATGGAGT
This sequence comes from uncultured Bacilli bacterium, assembly GCA_947628525.1. GTDB lineage: Bacteria > Bacillota_I > Bacilli_A > RF39 > UBA660 > RGIG3091. The sequence continues at coordinate 25,268 of CANRAE010000004.1, read as the reverse complement.
TAAAGATTTTTCTAATTTAATTCCTGGACATGGAGGAGTTTTAGATAGATTAGATAGCATAATATTTATCTTTTTGGGATTTATATTATTTATAGCAGTGTTATAGGAGGATAAAAATGGTTACTTTAATATTATTTATATTAATTTTAGGGGTAATTGTATTAGTACACGAGTTTGGACATTTTATTTTTGCTAAAATGTTTGGTGTTTATGTATATGAGTTTTCAATAGGAATGGGACCTAAAATATGGTCGCGTAAAAGTAAAAAAGATGAAACAGTTTATTGTATTAGAGCTATTCCTATAGGTGGTTTTGTGCAATTAGCTGGGGAAGAAGTTGATGATGACAAAACGGTTCCCAAAGAAAAGAAAATGTATAATAAACCTGTTTGGCAAAGATTCTTAATTATGTTTTTTGGAGCAGGTAATAACTTTATTTTAGCTTTTCTTATTTTGTTAGCTTGTGGGTTATTTTTTGGTTCTCCTAAAATGGATCCAATTGTTAATCGTTTAACTGATGGTTATCCAATGGTGCAATCAGGAATTGAAGTAGGAGATCGCATTTTAGAAATAAATGGCAACAAAATATCGACTGTTGATGATGTTAGACTTTATTTAGCCGTTGAAACTAGTGGGGATCCTGTAGAGTTTACTATAAAAAAAGCTAATGGTAATGTTATAACTTATGAAATAACACCTATCAAAGAGACTGTTGATGGGGAAAATGCTTATAAATTCGGTATTGAATTTTACCGTGAAAATGAAAAAGGTTTCTTGGCTCCTTTAAAATATGCCTTTGTTAAGACGGGTGCTTTATTTAAACAAATGTGGATTACTTTAAAATTATTGTTTACTGGTGGTGTAGGTGTTGACAGCTTAAGTGGTCCAGTAGGAATTTATTCCATTGTAGGACAGACACGAAGTGCAGGTATAGAGAGTCTTTTACAATTAGTGGCTTTATTGTGTATTAATGTTGGCTTTATTAATTTGTTACCTTTCCCAGCTTTTGATGGCGGTAGAATTTTGTTCTTAATTATTGAAAAGATTAAAGGTTCGCCAGTTAATCCTAAAGTTGAAAATATATGTCATAGTATTGGCTTTATATTATTGATGTTATTGATTTTATTTATTACTTTTAACGATGTTGTAAGAATGTTTTTTAGTTAAAAATTAAATAAAAAAGGGAATAATAAGATATTGTAAATGTGGTGATATTTACAATATCTTTTATATTTTTTTTATCAATAATTGTAAAGTTTGTGGTCAATGTTAAATGTCAATATTAGTAAAATTGAGCTTCAAAAAATAAATGAAAAAAAGTGTATAATTAGTTGCATTTTTATAGGTAACTGTTTATAATAAAAAACATATTTGAAGGAGGGAAAACATGATGAAAAGTAATCTACCAGTACTTTTAATTCGTAACATGGTTTTGTTCCCTCATAGTGAAATGCGTCTTGAATTTGAAAGTGATAATGATAAAAAGTTATTATCCTTAGCCGAATCTTATTATAATAGTAATATTTTAGTTGTTATTCCTAAGGACAATTTAGAAATTGATCCTGATATAAGTGAATTGCCTAAAATAGGAATAGTAGCACAAATTAAAATGAAAATAGAGATGCCTAATGGTAAATGTCGTATTATATTATCTGGTTTAAATAGGGCAAGGGTTCATGCCTATAACAAAGAAGATAATATTTATGAAGCGATGATTAGTAATGTTATACCAGAAGAATTAGAATTAAAAGAAGAATTAGCATATGCACGCAGTTTAATGAAACATGTCGAGATATATGTTCGCGAAGTACCATACATGTCTAATACTGTTTTAGCCCAAGCCTCTGGTATTAGTGATATTGATAAATTAACCGATATTGTATCTTTATTTTTACCTACTACTTATGAACGTAAATTAGAATATATTGAAGAAGTCTCATCTACTAGTCGTGTTAAAATGATTCTTGATGATATTAACAACGATATGGAGATATTAAAACTTGAAAAACAAATTGAAGATGAAGTTAGTAAACAATTAGAAGATAGTCAAAAAGAATTTGTTTTACGAGAAAAAATAAGAGTTATTAAAGAAGAACTTGGTGATATTAACGATAAGGATAGTGAAATAGACGATCTAAGAGAACAAATCAATAAATTACATTGTACGGATAAAGTTAGAAAAAGATTAAATCAAGAATTAGAACGTTATATTAATTGTAATCCTAATTCTCCTGAATTAGGGATGATTAGAAATTATATTGATTGGTTATTAACTCTTCCTTGGGATAAAAATACTAAGGATAATAATGATCTTGATAAAGTTAAGGAAATATTAGATCAATCTCATTATGCTCTTGATAATGTCAAAGAACGTATTATTGAATATTTAGCCGTTAAACAAAATACTAACAATTTGAGTAGTCCAATTATATGTTTAGTTGGACCACCGGGTGTTGGTAAAACAACGCTTGCCAAAAGTATTGCAGATAGCTTAAAAAGAAAATGGACTAAAATATCCGTAGGTGGTGTCAATGATGAAGCTGAGATCGTTGGTCATCGTCGTACTTATATAGGAGCAGCCCCTGGTTTGATTATTCAAGGTATGAAAAAAGCAGGGACTAATAATCCTGTTTTCATCATCGATGAGATCGATAAAATGACCAAAGATATAAAAGGTGATCCCGCCTCAAGTTTATTAGAAGTTCTTGATAAAGAACAAAACAAAAATTTTGTCGACCATTATATAGAAGAAGAATATGATTTGAGTAATGTCATGTTTATTGCTACTGCTAACTATATTGATCAAATTCCTACGGAATTAAGAGATCGTTTGGAGATAATAGAATTATCTTCCTATACTGAATATGAAAAATTTGATATTGCTAAAAAGCATTTAATAAAAAAACTTTTAAAAGAACATGGTTTAACAGAAAAAGAAGTAATTTTTGATGATAATGTTATTTTTACGATCATTAGAAATTATACCAAAGAAGCCGGAGTACGTGATCTAGAAAGAGAATTAGCAACTATTTTACGTAAAGTAGTTAAAGATAAAATTATCAGTAAAAAGAAAAAGAAATATTCTATAAATGATCAAAATTTATCTAATTATTTAGGTAACAAAAAATACTTTTATACCGATAATGACAATAGTGCTAGAATAGGTGTTGTTAATGGTCTTGCTTATACTAGTTTTGGTGGTGATATATTACCTATTGAAGTAACGACTTTTCATGGTAAAGGAGAATTAATTTTGACTGGTTCATTAGGAGATATTATGCGTGAATCAGCGCGTATTGCTTTTAGTTATATTAAAGCCAACAGTAAAAAATATAATATAGAGTATAAACATTTAGAAAATATTGATATTCATATTCATGTTCCCGAAGGAGCTGTTCCCAAAGAAGGACCGTCAGCAGGTGTTGCCATTACTACGGCTTTATTAAGTGCTTTTACGGATACTAAAATCCCCTCTAATATTAGTATGACAGGAGAAATAACATTAAGGGGTAAAGTGCTGCCCATTGGAGGCGTTAAAGAAAAATTGATTGGTGCCCATCGCGCTAAAATAAAGAAAGTTTTCTTACCTAAACAAAATGAATTTGATTTAGAAGAAGTACCAGATGATGTCAAAAAAGATTTAAAAATTATTTATGTGGAAAATTATGAAGAAATTTTTAATCACATTATAGGAGTGAAGTAAGTTGAAAGATGAAATTATAGAAAAGATAAATGAAAATATTCGTGGTGAAAGATTACTTTTTACTAACAAAAAAATATATAGTAATGAAGAAAAAATAGCCATGCTAAATAGTCTTAAATTTGGGCTTAAAGATAGCCCTCTTTTATACTATTACATCCATTATGGTTGCTTTGATAAAATAGTTAATATTTGTCCCAAGGACTATTTTAATCAAGAAAATTATGAAGATCAATTGATTTTGATATATGCTGATTGTGATAAAGTCAAATTAACGGCTCGGCAAATAGAGTATAACTTCGATTGGAATTGCTTTTATACCAGTAATAAATTTGGAACACCAAACTCCGAATTATATGCTAGCTTTATTAGGCGAAGATTAATTTCGCTATATGCACTTAAAAGTTTTTTTTCTTTTAATATACCAATACAAGATCGCCTTAATGACTTAAATTTTATTGTAACTAATAACTATTTGTTAACTTTACATCCTGAATTTTATAATGAAGATTGGTTAAATAAATTAAAAGACTTTTCGCAATATGATTTAAAATATCAAGATTGTAATGGTATGAGAAATTATTCTGATGTTAAAAGAGCTAGAAAAAGGTTATCTTATATTTTGAAAACTAAATAAAATATTTAATATATAAAAAATTATTAAAAAAACTAAAAAAAATAATTTTTATATGTTATACTGAATAAGTATAAATAGGAGGATGTTATGTTAGCAGTAATTATTTTAGGATTTATTCAGGGGATAGCCGAATTTTTACCTATTTCTTCAAGCGCTCATTTAATTATATTTAGAGATTTGTTTGGGATTGGTGCTAATATTGGAAATGATATTGCAATGTCATTTGATATTGCTTTACATTTTGGAACTTTATTAGCGATAGGAATATTTTTCTTTAAAGATTTTGTTCGAATGATTAAAAAAGGATTTACTAAAGGTATCCATGATGATGAAGGTAAAATTATGTGGTATATTATTGTAGCTACTATTCCAGCAGCTATTATGGGGGTACTTTTTGAAGATGTAATTGAAAATGCTATAAGAAGTAATTTTATATTAATTGCTTTGGCTTTAATTGTTATGGGTATTGTTATTTACGTAGTTGATAAGCATTTTAAAGCTAAAAAAGAAATTAAAGATTTAACTTTGAAAGATGCCTTTTTAATAGGATGTAGTCAAGTTTTTGCTCTTATTCCAGGCTTTTCTAGAAGTGGTACTACTATTGCTGCTGGAAGATGTTTAGAATTAAAAAGAGAGGATGCAGCCAAGTTTTCGTTTTTCTTATCAGCACCCGTAGTATTAGGAGCTGTTATTCTTGATTTAAAAGATAGCTATGCTAGTATTTTAGATAATTTGTCTATTTTTGGCGTAGGTATTTTAGTATCTTTTGTAGTAGGTATTTTATGTATTAAGTATTTGATGAAATATTTAAAGAAACATGATTTTAATATATTTATGTGGTATCGTTTAGCCTTAGGTATATTAGTTATTATCTGGATGCTTATTTAAATATTAGAATGGAGATATTATGGGACTTTTTATTACACTTGTATTAGGAATATTTGTTGTTCTAGGATCTTTAATTACATTTGCTAGTAAAAATAATGATCGCTTTGTCGATTTTTCGATTAGTCTTGCTTTTGCAGTTATGATTATGCTTATGTTAGTTGATCTAATACCAGAAGTTAAAGAAATATTTATCAGTGAATTTGGCTTTGGTAAAGGTGTTTTTTTAGCTTTAATAGGTATTGTTGGAGGCATAATAATTTTAAAAATATTAGATGTTTTTATTCCAGAACATGATGGTAAAAAGAAAGAAGAATTAAATCATATTGGTCTTATATCTAGTATAGCTTTGGTTTTACATAATATTATTGAGGGTATGGCGGTTTTTAGTACTGTTAATAATTCAATAAAAACAGGTATTTTAGTAAGTTTAGGAATAGGTCTACATAATATTCCTTTGGGAATGGTTATTACATCGACTTTTTATAAAGCTAGTAATAATAAACAAAAGACGTGGTTTATTATCATATTAGTATCCCTTTCAACGTTTATTGGTGGCCTAATTGCCTTACTAATGGGGGGATTATTAAATAAGTCCGTTATTTCCGGGGTATTATTATGTGTTACTCTTGGTATGTTAATTTATATAAGCATTTTTGAATTATTACCTAAAATTATCGAAATGAAAAATAAAAAGAATGCTTGGCTAGGGATTGGCTTAGGCATTATATTGATTATGTTAACTTTATTTATATAGCGACTGGGAAGTCGTTATTTTTTTATTTTTAGTGTTTAAAAAAGAAAGAGAGTATGCTATAATCATTTTAAGATAGGGTTGATAGTATGATAGGAAGCATTACAAATATAGTAGATAATATTGTTTATGTCAAATTAGCCATCGATGTTACTACCCAAGCTAACTTGGTTAATATTCATGTCGTCTTTGAGGATAATGATCGTAAAATCGTCGGTGAAATTATGAGTATGGATATTTCGTCTGCTAAAATTTCTATTGTCGGTGAAATTGTTAACAATTATTTTTTGCCAGGGGTTACTAAAAAACCATCCTTTAAATCTAGCGTTAGAATTATTAATATGGAAGAATTAGCTCTAATATTAGGTGATCAACAAATAAAAGATAATAATCAGATCTATTTAGGACAATCAACTGTATATAATAATTATCGTATTAATGTCGGTGTTAATAGCTTTTTTAGTAATCATTTTGCTATATTAGGTAATACTGGTTCTGGTAAAAGTTTTACAGTTGCTAGATTATTACAAAATATTTTTACTAGTAATAACTATTTACCTGTTAATGCAAATATCTTTATTTTTGATGCTTATGGCGAATATACTAATGCTTTTGCTCGTGTAAGTGAAATATCACCAGCCTTAAATTATAAAGTTTATACCACTAATACCTTAAATCCTGAATGTGAAGTATTACACATTCCTCTTTGGTTATTAGGAATAGATGATATTGCTTTATTATTAGATGCTAGTGATCCAGCTCAATTATCGATCATTGAAAAAGCTTTAAAATTAGTACCTATTTTAAAAAATAGTGAAACAGCTAATGAAAATGATGAAGAAGTTATTAAATTTCGTAACGATATAGTAGCGAGAGCTCTTTTAGATATTTTAAGAAGTGGTAAAGATTCTAGTAAGATAAGAGATCAAATTTTAGCTATTCTTACTACTTATCAGACCCGTGATTTGAATTTGGAAAGTAAAATTGTGCAACCTGGTTATGTTCGAACTTTACGTCAGTGTTTATATATAGATAAAACAGGTAAAATGCAAGAGATGGAATTAGTAGTAGATTTTATTTCTTCGTTTATCATAGAGGGACTAGAAATACCTGATCCTAAGGGAAATATCCCTTACACGTTAAAAGATTTGGAATTAGCTCTTGATTTTTCACTTATTTCCGAAGGAATTTTAAAAAGTGATAAAGTATTTGATTATGCGAATGTATTAAGTGTCCGTCTTCATAGTTTAGCTAATAGTGATAGTGCTGTTTATTTTGAATATGATACGATGATTGATAGACAAAGTTATATTGCTAAGTTGTTGACAACTAACAGTGGTGCTAAGGCGCAAATTGTTAATTTTAATATTAATTATGTTAACGATCGTCTAGCTAAGAGTATCACGAAGATAATATCTAAAATGGTTTTCGATTTTGCTACTAATAATGCTGATCGTGGCAAAATTCCGTTTCATATTATTATTGAGGAAGCTCATCGCTATGTGCAAATGGATAAAGATGAGCAATTGTTAGGTTACAATATATTTAATCGTATTACTAAGGAAGGAAGAAAATATGGGGTTTTATTAGGACTTATAACACAAAGACCTAGTGAACTTAGTGATACGTGTATTTCCCAATGTTCTAATTTTATTATTCTTAGAACTTTACATCCTAAGGATTTAGCTTATATTAAAGAAATGGTACCTAATATGAGTGATGAGTTATTATTGCAACTAAAAACGTTACAACCAGGAAATGCAATGGCTTTTGGATCGGCTTTTAAAGTACCAGTAAATATTAAAATAGATCGACCAAATCCTGAACCATTAAGTAATAATAGTGATATTAGTGGTATTTGGTATGGTTAAAATTAGGACTTTAAAAATAAAAAAAACTATGTTACAATGTTAGTGTATATAAAAGTATAAAATGGAGGAATGCGTATGGCATTAGACAAATTTAAAAGTTTATTTACAGGTGGGGATGTTCAAGATAATAATGAAGGGGAGTCAAGTGATTATTATATAGACGAGCAAAAATATGCTGGCAATAGAATGATGCTTTTGGAACCAAGAGCATACTCTGAAAGTCAACAAATTGCTGATTATTTAAAAAATGATAGTGCAGTTGTTGTTAATTTAAAAAGAGTAACGCCTGATCAAGCTAAGAGAATTGTTGATTTTTTGAGTGGTACTCTTTATGCAATCGGTGGCGATCTTCAAAAATTAGGTGGAGGAATATTCTTATGTACACCAAAATCTATTGATGTTCAAGGAAGCATTTCTGATGATACTAATCCTACTGCTAGCAAGAGTACAAAAGGTAAAAAACAAGCCCAAGAAGATGATGATGAGGAATTTAATTTTTAATATTTTGTACAACTGATAAAGAAAAGTGGTGATAAAGTGGATAAGTTTACTATTGAAGCTAATGGATATAGTCGTAGCGAAGTTAATCAATTTGTTGATGATGTTATTGCCAATACGGAAAGTATGATTAAAAGAGTTAAAGATCAACAAAAAGAAATTAATAATTTAAAGCAAGCCTTATTGGAAAGTAGAAAAAAAGAAGATACTTTGAAAGGGGCTATGTATAAAGCTGAGGAAGCTAGTACTAATATTCGTAAGCAAGCTATGGATGAAGCTCATATGATTATAGAAGATGCTAGAAAAAATGCATCGCGTATTGTGAATGAATCTTTACTAAGAGCTGAGAAAATAGAACTTAAAGCTGACACTTTGGAACGTAATGCCCGTATCTTTAAAAAGAAATTACGATTAGTTATTGAACAGCAGTTAGCAGCTGTTGATGAAATAGAAATAATTGATATAAATGATGAAATCTAGAAATATTCTAGATTTTATTTTATAAAAAAAGAATTACTTATGAAGTAATTCTATGCAGATACATTTAAATCTTTGTATAAAGTTCTTTTTTCTTTAGCTGATACTCTAACTCTTGTACCATCAGCTAATCTTACAATTTGTAAATTTAATTTTTGTTTACGATTAGTAGTATTTAAAGCATGTGATCTATCTCTTGCTTTACAGTTTGGTTTCCTATTTGATACATTAATAGCCATATTATCCCTCCTTCAGTTAATAAATACTTGCTTATTAACTTTATCATATTATTTGATAATAGTCAAATAAAATCATCATAAAACAATAGAAAATTATTTGTTTTATGTTAGTTATTCTTGATCAAAAAAACGATAAGTGTTATGATATAAAACAAATGCAAGGGGTGCGAGGTGTTATATAATGAAAGTAAATTATTCACTAATTGAACAATTATATAATAGATATAATTGCGATATAATCAGTAGAGAACAATTAAATACAATTATCAATAAAATAATAATTAATATGGAAACAGATCAAAAAGTCAATAATTTAACCAAATTAGTAAAAAAAGAACTATTACAACTTTTAAGTCATGGTGATGATACTGAATCAATGATGGAAGATATTCTTAATGGCTATATAAATCACAATGTTTTAGATAATGCTGTTAATTATAATGAAGCCCTTAATTATTTACAAGATATAAGTAAATTTTTAAAAGAGGCTAAAATCAATATAACTCCATATGTTGTTTATAATTTATTGCAAAGTAATAATAAATTTAATAATTTAGTTGAATTAGTTGTAAATGAAAAAAAAGATATTATTATTAAAGGTAGTGCTGATATATTATTTGATGATGAATTTGTGCTTTTAACTATTTCCTCTTTTTGTGATCTTAATAAAATTGATATTAATCCTGACGATATTATTTTTGATAAAGCTTTATTTAATGATCCGGATCAATATTTTTTACAACAAATAAGAAAACCTTTATTAACTTTTGAAGAAGAACAAGAATTATTTGCAAGATATGCTAAGGGGGACAATGAAGCTAAAAATATTTTAATAGAAAGAAATATGCGTTTAGTTGTTAGTATTGCTCGCAAATTTATAAGAAAAGGTGGATCTAATTTAATGGATCTGGTTCAAGAAGGATCAATTGGTTTGATGAAGGCTGTTGATAAATTTGAACCTAATCGTCAATTTAAGTTCTCTACTTATGCCACTTGGTGGATTCGTCATGATATTATGCGTAGTATTGTTAATAATGAAAGAATGATTCGCCTACCTATGCATTTTAATGAAAGCGTTACTAGAATTCACAAAATTTATAATCATTTAAAGGATCAATTAAATCGTGAACCTTCATTAGATGAAATGGTTCAATATAGTGGTATTGATGCTGAAACTATAAAGAAAGTAGAACAATTATTTAATAATTCTAGTTCAGTTAGTATCAATGATTTAGTAGGTGATTCGCAAGAGGCGGAATTAGAAGATTTTATCGAAGATCCAAGTCAATCGCCAGTTGATTTTGTTACCGATAAAATAATGAAAGAGGATGTCAACAATCTTTTTAAACTAGGAAGATTAACACCAAGAGAGATAAGAATATTAAAATTACGTTTTGGTTTTGACGATGAAGATCCCAAAACATTAGAGGAAATTTCCCAAGAATTTAATTTATCACGAGAAAGAATAAGACAAATACAAGAAGTTGCTCTAAGAAAAATAAGAATTTCTGATGAAGCTAAAAAATTAGCTGATTATATGGATAATCCCGAAGAATCATTAGATAAATTACCTGATTCTAAGTCTTCGGTTACGTATTACAAGTCAATAACTAGAATAAGAAAAAATAATGGGCAATAAGAAGTAATAATTATTGTTCTTTTATTTTAGTTAAAATCTGTGTAATTAATATTTTTTATGGTAGAATAAAATTAGAGGGTGATAATATGTTTACAAGTTTATACATTAAGACAAATTATTCCTTATTATCTAGCTTAGTATCAATTGATAAATTAATAACTTTTGCTAAAACTAAAAATATCAAAGCATTAGCTATTTGTGATGATAATATGTTGGGGGTTATGCATTTTTATAAAGAATGTAAAAATAATGGTATTAAACCTATTATTGGCTTGGATATAAAATATAACGAAAGTCATTTTATGATGTATGCCCAAAATTATGAAGGTTATAAAAGTTTAATTAAATTATCGACTATTACAAGTGATAGACCATTAACAATTGCTGATTTAGAACAATATAACCAAGGGGTAATAGTAATTATTCCTTATGATAGTAAATTTTTGTATCCAGAATTAAATAATATATACAAAGAATTATATTTAGGTTATGCTAATGTCAATGAAGAAGAAAAATTAAAAACAATTACTCCTAAGGTAGTCTTTATCAATAAAGTTTTATATTTATATAAAGAAGATTATAAGTATTTAAAGTATCTTTATATGATTAGAGATAATAAAACGATTAGTGATAATATTGATTTTATTGATAATTATAATTATTATCTTGGGGATGAAGTAATTAATTTAAGTAGTAGTGAAGGACTTAATAATTCTAATATGATTGCGGATCGTTGTGATGTTTTATTTCCTGATTTGGGTAATTTATTGCCTATTTATGAAACAGATGATAATAATAGTGATGATTTTTTGGAAAATTTAAGTTACAAAGGATTAAATAAAAGGTTTAATAATGAGGTTTTACCTTTATATTATGATCGCCTTAAATATGAATTAAATGTTATTAAAAAAATGGGCTTTTCTAATTATTTTTTGGTGGTCTATGATTTTATTCGTTATGCTAAAAAAGAAAATATTTTAGTAGGTCCTGGAAGAGGTAGTGCTTGTGGATCATTAGTAGCTTATTCATTAGGAATAACAGATATTGATCCTATTAAATATGATTTGTTGTTTGAACGCTTTTTAAATCCAGAACGTGTGACTATGCCCGATATTGATACTGATTTTCCTGATATTTATCGTGATCAAGTTATTGATTATGTTAAAAGTAAATATGGGGTTAATAATGTGGCCGGTATTGTTACTTTGGGAACTTTGGCCTCTAAGCAAGTAATTCGTGATGTATCGCGTGTTTTAAATATTGCTTCTCATGATGTGGATATTTTATGTAAATATATTCCCAATATTACTAAACTTAAATTAAAAGATTTTTATAATCAAGAGGAAGATTTTAAAAGAATTATTGATAGTGATGAAAAGTTAAAATTGATGTTTGAAATTGCTTCTTTTATTGAAGGATACCCAAGACATACCTCTATGCATGCGGCTGGTATTGTTATGAGTCGAGTAGAACTAAGTACTGTTATACCACTTATAAAAAGTAACGATTTATATTTAACGGCTTATCCTATGGAATATTTGGAAGAAATCGGTTTATTAAAAATGGATTTTTTAGGTCTTAAAAATTTAACAACTATTATGAATATCATTAGTGATATAGACAAAAATGAAGGGGTAAAATTAGATTTTTCTAAGATACCATTAGATGATCAAGATACTTTAGCTATTTTTAACAGTGCCGATACCTTAGGTATTTTTCAATTTGAATCAGCGGGTATGCGTAACTTTTTAAGTAATTTAAAACCAACATCTTTTGAAGATATCTTTGCAGCGATTGCTTTGTTTAGACCAGGACCTGCGGTTAATATTGATTCTTATATTCGCAGAAAACATAATGAAGAAGTAATTGATTATATTGATCCTAGTTTAGAAGATATTTTAAAACCTACTTATGGTATTATTGTATATCAAGAACAAATAATGCAAATAGCTAGTAAAATGGCAGGTTATACTTTAGGGGAAGCTGATATATTAAGACGCGCTATGAGTAAAAAGAAAAAAGATATTTTAGTTAAGGAAGAAGAAAAATTTATCCAAGGATCTATTAATAAAGGTTACTCTTATGAAATAGCTAAAAAAGTATTTGATCTTATTTTAAATTTTGCTAATTATGGTTTTAATAGATCTCATTCGGTAGCATATTCTATTATTGCTTATAAAATGGCTTACTTAAAAGCTAAATATCCTAAATATTTTTATAGTAATTTATTAACATCAGTTATTGGTAGTGAGACTAAAACGAAAGAATATATTGATGAAGCTAGATCTCGTGGCATCAAAATATTATTACCAGATATAAATTATAGTAATAGTTATTATACCGTTGAAGAAGAAGGAATTAGATATCCATTATCTAACATTAAAAATATAGGTATTGTTACTTGTCGAGAAATAATTGACAAACGTCAAAATGGCTTTACAGATATTTTTGATTGCTTTTCTAAAATAGTAACTAAGAATGTTCAAGAGAAAACTATTGAAACTCTTATTTTAGCGGGAGCTTTTACTTCTTTTGGTTATAATAAAAATACCCTTTTAAAGAATTTAGATCATCTTTTGAACTATGCTTCATTAACCAAAGATCTAGATCCTTCACTAGTAATTAAACCGGAAATAAAAGAATATCCTGAATTATCCAAAGAAACGTTAATGAATAATGAAAAAAAATTATTTGGTTTTTATTTAAGTGAGTATCCTACTACTATGTATAAAAGTAAATACCAAATCACATCTTTAAAAGAAGTACCTAATTATTTTAATAAGGTAATAGATACTATCTGCTTAGTAGATAAAATTAAAATTATTGATACTAAAAATTTAGAAAAAATGGCTTTTTGGTATGGTAGTGATGAAGAAACAACGATGGATTATACTTTATTTCCTGATGTTTATAAAGATAATAGTACAATTGAAAAAGGCGATATTTTATTAATAAGAGGAAGAGTTGAGAAAAGATTAAATAAATATCAAATTATTGTCCAAAAAGTAAAAAAATTATCATAATCAATTCTTGCTTTTAACAATTAGAAACTCATTAAAAAGAATATGGAAAATATATTCTTTTTTTGTCTAAAAGTGTTTAAAAAGCTGTAACATATGATATAATTAATTTACATGAGATAGGAAAGTGATGATATGAATATAGAATTTTTGACTAATGATTATCTTTTAGCGTGGAATTTATTATTTAGACCTTCTTTTAATGAAGAATTGCAAAATTTAAAAGAAAAAATATGGCAAAATTACCCAAAAGAGTATATGAAAATGCAGAGAGAAAATATCGAAATTTTAAAATACAGTGATGATTTTATCCCAGATGATGATACTGTATACAATTATGTCTTTGAAAGTGCTATTTTCGATAAAATAAAAAAAGAAACAGAAAAACATCGTTTATTTTTGATGAAAAATTGGGATGAACACCATAAAATAATTGATCAAGAACTAAAAAATATTATTAGATTTCCTATCAAAGATACTTATCATATTTTAGTTATACATCCTTTATTAGATACTGTGGAATTTGTTAGTACTAATCCTAGAAAAAATATTTCTTGGGGCAAAGCTAATGATTGTAATGATGGCCTAAAAGCCTTAATGCGTATTATTTATACTTTAATTAAATATGAAATATCGTCTTTTCAAAAAGATAATAAAGAAATTGTGTCAACAGTTATTGATTTAGCTATTACTAATGAATTACATACCCGTATTACTAAAACAACTAAGTATAATGAGGGATTTAAAAATTTACAACTATTAAAAAAACAATTATATCCATATTGGTTAATGTATTTGGGTGCTGATCAAGAAGAAATGGTTAGTTATATGATGCGTGATCAAATGCCTTTTGATTTTGAAAAATATGCTGTCGAAAAAGAATTAGGTAAAGTTGATTTATATGGTTTTATTGACTTTTGCTGTAACAATCAAAAATACATTATGCAATTTGGAAATTTAGATATTATGTAATATTTAAAATGAGCTTTTTAGGGGGCAGATTATGGATAACAAACTACAATTAATATTAGAAAAAATCAATTTAGATAACAAATTTTATGGGGAATTGGAAAATGCTTCCTTAGATCATGTAGTAATATATAAAAAATATGATTGTGTTCAAATAACTTTAAAAAATAAGACTAATTTAAGTATTGATTTATATAAAGAATTAAAAGAATGTTTTACTAATTATTTTGACAAAAAAGTAAATTTAGAAATAATAGTCGAGCAGATTAATATTGATTATTTAAATATGTATTATAAATATATTATTGAAAAATTAGCTAGTGAAAAGGCCATATTAAATATTTTTGTGGATCGCCTTAAAATAGTTGATAACAGTTATAAAATTGAACTTAGTAACGATATTGAGGAAAAGCAATTTGCTAATATTTTAGAACAAGTTAATAAAGAATTAAACCAGTGTGGCTTTGATATTGTTTTAGAACCATATATTAATGCCGAAGCTAATGAAGAGACTAAAAGCGCTATTAATGCTTCTTTACAAGTAGATATTAATTCCTTAAAAGTACCTAGTAAACCAGTTAAGAGTGATATTAGTACTGATAAAGCTAATACGTATAAACCAAAATATGAAAAAAAGGAAGTAAATGATAAGACCATTAAAGGACGTGTAATTAAGGACGATCCAGTTAGTATTAAAAGTATTGTTGGTGAAGAAGAAAATATTACGATCGATGGTTGTGTCTTTGGTGTTACTGAATTTGAACCGCAAAGTAAGGAGTTTAAAATTTTAACTTTAAAAGTAACTGATTACACTGATAGTATTTATGCTAAAATTTTTTCTCGTGAAGAAGAAGAAGTTAATGATTTAAAGAAAAAAACGAAGCCTGGTACTTGGCTTAGATTAAGAGGAGCAACTAAGATTGATCGTTATTCCAACAATGAATTAGTTTTAAATATTCGCGATATTAATGAAATAGAAAGTAAAAGTAATCAAAGAAGTGATGATGCTTTACGCAAAAGAGTAGAACTTCATGCCCATACTAAAATGAGTCAAATGGATGGTGTAATGGATGAGGTTGACTATATAAAACAAGCTATTGCTTTTGGTCATAGAGGAGCAGCAGTAACTGATCATAATGGATGCCAAGCTTTTCCTCATGTTTTTAATACAATCAAAGATTATAATAAAGATAAAGAAGAAAAAGATAAATTTAAAGGTTTATATGGGACAGAACTTACTTTAATAGATGACGCTATTGATATTGTTATTCGTGGTAACGATGAAGTGATCATGGATGCTACTTATGTTGTTTTTGACTTAGAAACAACTGGTTTTAATGCAGGTGGTGGCGACTCTATTATTGAAATTGGTGCCGTTAAGATGAAAAATGGGGAAATTATCGAAACTTATGATGAGTTAGTTAAACCTAGTCATCCTATTAGTAAAACGATCACCGAAGTTACTAATATTACTAATGAAATGTTAGAAGATAAAGATAACGAAGAAAATGCCGTTAAAAGATTTATTGCGTGGGTAGGCGATTTACCAATGGTTGCTCATAACGCTAAATTCGATTGTTCTTTTATTGAAATGGCATATCAGAAATATAATTTAGGTAAATTTACTAATCCTGTTATTGATACTTTGGAATTATCTAGAACACTTGATAATACTTATTCAAGACATAATTTAACAGCTATTACTAAACGATATGATATACCATGGGATGAAGAATCACATCATAGAGCAGACTATGATGCGACTGGTACAGCATTAGTTCTTTATAAAATGTTAAAAAAATTAGATGATCGTCATTTTGTCTATATTAAAGATTTAAATAATTTAGTATCCAAAGATGAAATTTATAAATATGGAAATAGTTATCATTTCAATATTATTGCTAAAAATAAAACAGGCTTAAAAAATATGTTTAAAATTATATCACTAGCTAATACTAAATATTTATATAAAACACCAAGAATATTACGCAGTGAAGTAGAAAAATTAAGAGAAGGATTATTAATTGGTAGTGGTTGTTACGAAAGTGAAGTATTTAATCAAGCAAGAAGTAAAAGTGATGAAGAACTAGCTAATATTATTTCTTTTTATGATTATGTCGAAGTACAACCCAAAGAAGTATATAATCACTTAATTCAAAGTGAAGATTTTAAAAGTGAAAAAGAGCTTTTAGATAATATTAAAAAAGTAATTGACTGTACTATTTCCAGTGGTAAATTAATTGTTGCTACTGGGGATGTTCATCAATTAAATGATGAAGATAAAATTTATAGGGAGATTATTGTTAATCAAAAAGTGCCTGGTGGCGGTAGACATCCATTGGCTAAAAAAAGTATTACCAATATTCCTAGTCAATATTTTATGACAACTAAGGAAATGTTAGATGCTTTTAATTTTCTAGATCAAGAAACAAGAGAACTTATTGTTATAGATAATCCTAATAAAATAGTTGATATGGTTGAAGATATTGAAGTAATTATTGATACAGGAGGAGTTCCTTTTGCTCCTATTATTCCTGATAGTCAAAAAACAACTACCGATCTTGTTTATAGTAAAGCTAGTAGTATGTATGGCGATCCTTTACCTTTTAATATTGAGGAACGTATTGCAAAAGAACTTTATGGTGATGGCTTATTTGATGCGATTAAAGATAATATGCATAAAGAAAAAGAGTGGGAAGATGAAGAATTTACCAAAGAATCTTTTCGTCGTCTTCATGAAGCTATTATTTTAGGTGTTGATAATGTCAAAACGATTATTCGTAATAATATTCATGATAATGAAAAAGAATTAACTGATGAAGAGTTAGATAAAGCTTTACAGAAAAAGCTAGGAGGTATTATTGGTGGTAACTTTGATGTTATTTACTTAATTGCTCAAAAGTTAGTTAAACATTCTAATGATGAAGGATATTTAGTAGGATCACGTGGTTCAGTTGGTTCTAGTTTTGTGGCAACCATGATGGGTATTACGGAAGTTAATGCCTTGCCAGCACATTATTTATGTCGCAATCCACAATGTAAATATTCTGAATTTAACAATGCAATAGGGGAGCCATATGGTAAAGAATATTCCAGTGGTTACGATTTGCCAGATAAAAAATGTCCAAAATGTGGCATGGATTTAGGTAAAGAAGGACAAGATATGCCTTTTGCCACTTTCTTAGGATTTAATGCTGATAAAGTACCTGATATTGATCTAAACTTTTCTGGGGATAATCAAGAAAGTGCACATGCTTATACCAAAGTTTTATTCGGAGAAGATAATGTATATCGTGCTGGTACTATTGGAACGGTAGCTGATAAAACGGCTTTTGGTTTTGCTAAGGGCTATTTTGAGGATAAAGGCATTACCGGGGTAAGAATGGCCGAGATAGAGCGTCTAGCCATTGGTTGTACCGGGGTCAAAAGAACGACAGGACAACATCCAGGAGGAATCGTTGTAATACCAGGTTATATGGATGTTTTTGATTTTACTCCTTTCCAGTATCCCGCTGACGATGAAACTAGTAAATGGCGAACAACGCACTTCGATTATCATGCGATCGATCAAGACGTCTTAAAACTAGATATACTAGGACACGACGATCCGACTGTTCTTAGGATGTTGCAAGATTTATCTGGCATTGATGTTACAACGATCCCTATGGATGATCCAAAAGTATTAAGCTTACTTACTTCACCCCAAGCCCTAGGTGTTAGCGAAGAACAAATAAAATGTCCAACTGGTACTTTGGGTGTACCAGAAATGGGTACCCAGTTTGTTATTAGTATGTTAGTTGATACTAAACCTAAAACATTTAGCGAAATAGTTAAAATATCGGGACTATCACACGGAACAGACGTATGGAGTGGTAATGCTAGTGAATTAATCGCGAATAAAGTATGTCCTTTTAAAGAAGTTATTGGGTGCCGTGATGATATCATGGTTAACCTTATGAACTGGGGAATGAAACCAATTAGAGCTTTCAAAATTATGGAATTTGTACGTAAAGGTAAGGCTAGTAAAGATCCTGAAACTTGGGCAGGTATGGTTGAAGAAATGCGAGCAGTTAATGTTCCTGAGTGGTATATTGAATCTTGTCGTAAAATAAAATACATGTTCCCTAAGGCTCATGCCGTTGCCTATGTTATGAGTGCTCTACGTATTGCTTGGTTCAAAGTATATTATCCATTATATTATTATGCAGCTTATTTCTCTATTAGAGTTATGGATTTTGATATTGAAACAATGATCAAAGGTTACGATGCTATTAAAAGTAAAATAGATGATCTAGAATTAAAAGGATACGATCGAACTAATAAAGAGTCCAATGTTTTAGATACTTTACATATAGCTCTTGAAGCCACAGCACGTGGTATAAAATTTGGCGATATTCAATTAGAAAAAAGTCATTCTAAATATTTCTTAATTGATGATCAAAATGATAATACCTTAATTCCACCATTTAGAACTATTGATGGATTAGGAGATTCAGTTAGTACCTCTATTATTGAAGAACGTGATAAACAAGAATTTATTAGTATAGAAGATTTACAAAAAAGATGTAAAGTATCACTTACTATTACTGATAAAATGCGTCATTTAGGAATGCTTAATGGTATGCCTGAATCTAGTCAAATGACTCTTAATTTATTTTAATAAAAAAAGTTTCCATGCGAAACTTTTTTATGTTGTTAATAATTTATCTTTATTAACCATTTTAAGCGTAGTATTAGGATAATAATGGGCTAATATTTGTTGATAAGTTTTACCTTTCCTAGCCATGATATTAGCGCCATTTTGACTCATACCAACACCATGACCATATCCTTTGGTAGTAATAATTATGCCATCGGCAACTTTTTCAATAGTAAAATCACAAGATCGTAAATTTAATAAATTCCTAAATTCAACCCCACTAAAATAATGATCATCTATTCTAAAAGAAGTAATACGACTAGATAAATTGCGATCAACAATTTCCATAACACTATCACTAGTAACAGGAATTTTTAATAAATTCTCTAAATCTTCATAAGAAAAATATTGTTCTTTGAGATAATTATCGACATTTAAATCCCAAATAGAATTAATAACAGTTAAATAAGGATAAGTATAACCAAAAACCTCATAAGATGATTCCGTATAACCATTACTAGTAGCATAATATAAAGCTTGAATTAATTTATTATCATAAGTTATCACAATGCCATTAGTATCACTAACTGCTTTTTTAATCTTATTATAATAAGAAATAAAATCTTCTTTCCACATATCCATTAATTCAATATTATCTTTATAAATTTGTGTTGTTTTATCATCCGTTAAATACTTATTATTTTGTAAATATTTTAAAGCATAAGTTCTACTTGCTATAGCTTGGGCTTTTAAAGCTTCAAGTTCAAAATTAGGATTCATTGTTGCCCCTACAACTCCTATAATATAACGTTCAAGAGGTAAAGATATTAAAGATGTCTTATGACGTAATAAATTAATCTTAATATCTTTTTCTATTTGGGTATTTTGGTAAATATCTTCTTCATTAATAGCCATTACTTGATTATTATTCGTTATTACATAATTGTTTACTTTCTTTTCATCTTTTAAAACTAATGGTTCTTTGGGAACAATTTTAGAATAACCAATATTATTATTATTGGTATCATAATGATTTAAAACGATCTCACTAACATAATGAAAATTATCATTATGATTATAAGGTGCTATATTAATGCGACCTAGTGCTACTGCTCCTAAAACAACTCCTCCCACAACTAAAATAACTTTATTACCTTGCCACTTTAATTTATTACTTTTAATAAAATTATTAATTCTATTTAACACAGAATTATTTTCAAATGTAGAAAACTCATAATCAAAACTAAGATATAAAATTAAAATATCTTCACCATCAATATTTTTTATTTCATAATTTTCGATCATTTCTATTCACCAGTAGTAGTGTTAACGAAATTACCAAAAATATACTTCATTAAAAAAAGCCTAATCTTTTTTGATTGGACTTTGTTTATAATTAAAATCATCTTCCATTATTAATGCATATATTTTATCTACATATGTTTCTAATTGTAATAAATGATCATATTCTTTCTTATAATTAGTAATAATAGGTATAGTGATCCTTTTTTTAATACTATTTAAATATTTTCTACCATTACTATTAAAACCTAAAACTCTAATATACTTTAATTCTAAATTATTAACATCACTTTTCTTTAAACCACATAAAATTTGCGTAAACATACGTTGTAATTTATTATAAGTATAACGTTTGGTTTTTATTTTTGATATTAATTCCTCTAAATTATTAACATCATCAATATATTTTAAAATTCTATTATGTAATCCTTCATCTACGGTATTATATTTACTAATATTTTGTTTTTCACTTAATATTTTATATTTTAAAAGTAAAAAATAATTATTATTTATTTTCTTTTTTTGTAAATAGTGATAAACCGTACTAGGAACATATTTTTTAATATCAGGACTATTAATGTTTTTTCTTATAGCAGTAGCACTAGCAATAGTATTATTTAAATTAGGATCATGATAGTCATTAGTTCTTTGAATAGGGACAATGTCAATATTGGCTTTTTGTTTTATAATTTCTCTTGTGTAAGATAAAGCTAATAAATCATTAGGAAGGTATATATCAATATTAGTTAATTCTTTTAGAGCTAACGCTAAGGCAGAAGGATAATTTTGACCCTTTTCTAAATACTTTTGGACTAAAAAAGAATAATTAGGATCATCTAATTGTCTTTTGGCTAGTAACATTAATTGTTCTTTATTATTAGATTCACTACCAAAAACAATTTTATCTACTTGTAAAGTTTTTAATATTTTAATAGCTCCTTCACTAAATATATCGGCTGATTGTGAAGCATATAAAAAAGGTAATTCGATAACTAAATCAACTTCATATGTTAAAGCTAAATCCGTTTTTTCCCATTTATTTAAAAGACTTATATTACCACGCATAGTAAATGAAGAAGACATAACTAATATAATTAAAGATTGTGGATACATTTCTTTGATTTTTTTTAAATGATAAATATGTCCATTATGAAAAGGATTATATTCACAAATAATACCTACTTTGATCATTAGCGCCTCCTTATTAAGGTATTATACTATAAATTAGGTAAAAGTAAAGTTAAGTATTATTGACAGTTTAATATTAAATAGAAAAAGATGATTAACTTTATATTTTGGTTGCATATTCTTTTTATTTAAGTTATAATTTGTTCGGTGAAGAAGAATGATTATAAAGTTAGATGAATTGTTTTGTCATAACACGGAAAAAATAGCCATCGATGAAGATATTATATTTGATAATGACCAATATACTAATAATGAAATACGAGAACTTAAAAAGGTTCATTTTCAAGGAGAAGTCCATTATAATAATGATGAATCTATTGGTTTAGAGGGGCTTTTAACAGGAACGATGGTATTAACTGATGCGATCAGTTTAGATGATGTTAATTATGATTTTTCATGTGAAATTGACGAAAATATTGAAGATTTTATTGAAAAAGAGCAAAATACTATTGATATTCTTCAAATTTTATGGCAAAATATTGTTTTAGAGATCCCGATCAAGTACACATTAGTAGAGGATTTGAGTAAATATTGTGGGGATGGATGGAAAGTAATTAGCGAGGACGATATACCAAGGAATAATCCGTTTGAAGCCTTAAAAATCATATCTCGTGATGAAAAAAAGAAAGAGGAGTGATAAAAATGGCAGTACCATTTAGAAAAGTTTCAAAAACTAGAAAAAGAATGAGAAGAAGTCATAATGCTTTAACAGCTGTTGGAACTACTACTTGTAAAGAATGTGGAGCCGTTATTAAACCACATCGTGTATGTAGTGAATGCGGAAGTTATAAAGGTAAAAAAGTTGTTGAAACCAAAGATGCTGAATAAGCATTTTTATTTTTGTGTTTCTATGTTGAAAAATAGGAAAATATTTATTATAATCAAGGGGTAAGGGAGTTTTGGAAAATGTATTATGGAATTTTGTTTGATGTAAGTCGTTTAGGGAAAAAAATATTATTAAAGCCTAGTTATTTGATTAAAGGGGGAATGGATGAGGGAGTATTATATGATGAATATAGTAACACTTATCATTTATTGAATCATATTAATCAAGTTAATAGTAATAATAAATTATTTGGTTTTCCGATAGCGGATTATGAAATAAAAAAGTGTTTCAAAAACTTAGGTTATGAAAATTATGAGTATATTGATTTATGTGCAGGAATATACAAAGAAATTTGTGAACAATTTATATTTATTTTAGAAAATAATAATAATAATAATAAAATGAGTTGTTATGCGATTAATTTGTTAGATAAAACAAGTATGAAAGTTAATTTAAAAGAAAATCTTTTTTCACAAATCAATATTGATTTTAATAATAAAAATCTTAATAACCGCAATAACAATCGAGTAGTTACCGATGAAGCAGTTGAAGAAATACCTGATGAAGAAGGATATGTTTTAAATACGGACTTTATTTATAAAAAAGTAACATCGAGAGTAATAGGACAAGATGCAGCAGTACAATCAGTTATAAGGACAATAAGTCGTAACTTAAAATATGCTAATTATGAATCGATGAAAAGTAATATTTTGTTATATGGACCTAGTGGTTGTGGAAAGACAGAAATTGTAAGAAGTATTGCTAAGGAATGCAAAGTACCAGTCTTAATTGAAGATATGAGTAATTATACAGCTAATGGTTATGTAGGAGATTCCGTAAAAACGATTTTAAAAAGATTATATTTAGCTAGTAATCGGGATATGAGTAAAGCTGAACATGGTATTGTTATGTTAGATGAATTTGATAAATTAACTTCCATTAATCCACGCGAGACAGTTAATAAAACTGATGTACAAGAAGATTTATTAAAAATTGTAGAAGGTGGTTCTTTTAACATTAATGATTCTAACAAAACAGATAAACAATTAATTATGAACACTGATAATATTACTTTTATTTTTGCTGGTGCTTTTGGAAGAGTTGCGGATAAGCATAAAGAAGTGTTAGGTTTTACTAATAATAATTATGATAGTGTGTTAGAAAAGACAATGACTAGACAAGATTTAAAAGATTATGGTATTATTCCTGAAATGATTAGTCGTATATCTTTATTAGTACCTATTAAAAAGCTAAAAACAATTGATTTAGAACATATTTTAGCTAGATCATCAATTAGTAGTTTAAAAATATATGAACGAGCTTTATGGGAAGAAGATAATGTAAAAGTTATTTATGCTAATAAATATGCTTTTATTAAAAAAATGGCTATGGAAGCAGCTAAAGAAGATATGGGAGCTCGTGGTTTAAAAAGTGTAGTTGATCGAGTATTTGAACCAGCCGTAGCAGCAATAGGTAATATGGATCGTAATTGCCCTAAGGAATTAATTATGTCTAATGATGTATTTAGTGATTCTAACAATTTTGTATTAAAAAAAGTAAAAAGAGGTCAAAATGAATTATCAAAAGGAATTAGAGAAAGTCATTTCTAAAATAAAAGAAAAACAAGAGATCCCAACACTTTTATTACATGTATGTTGTGCCCCTTGTTCTAGTTATGTTTTAGAATATTTAGCACAATATTTTAAAATAACTATTTTATATTATAATCCTAATATTTATCCTAATGAAGAGTATACTAAACGTTATTTAGAAGTAAAAAAACTAATTAAAGATATGCCTTTACCAAATAAAGTTAATATAATGGAATGCAGTTATGATAATGATCAATATAATCAATTAATTAAAGGATTAGAACAGGAAAAAGAAGGCGGAGCAAGGTGTAATATATGTTTCAGAATGCGACTAGAAATGACAGCTAAGTTAGCTAGTGAAAATAATTTTGATTATTTTACTACCACTTTATCAATTAGTCCTTATAAAAATGCTTTATTATTAAATCAAATAGGACAAGATTTATCTAAACAATATAATGTCAATTATTTATATGCTGATTTTAAGAAAAACAATGGTTATAAACGAAGTATAGAATTATCTAAAATATATAACTTGTATCGTCAAAATTATTGTGGATGTATTTATTCAAAAAAAATCGAGATTAAGGAATGATCTCGATTTTATCATTTATTTTAATATTTTTAACACTATCTTTTGGTAATTCAAAAGTATTATATACATTTTTTTTAGGCCAGATTATATGCCATGGTTTAAAGTTAAGATATACATATAAGATATTATCATTTTTATCAGTTAAAATGATGTCTATTGCTTCTTTCATAAAAAAAGTATGAATGCCATTACAATGTTTAAAAAAAAGAGCATAATTTATTTTTTTCTTAAACATAAAGCCTAAGAATCTTTTATAAAAACTTTTGGCTTCATAAAGATCTATTTTTTGATTATTAATTAATAACTTCATCTTATTCACCATTTTTAGTTTATCAAATTTTTAATAAAAAGTCTTTGCTTTTTTATTTTTTTGTTGCAAAAACCGTAGGGGGGGGGGGTATAATAGGATATATAGAATATATAATACGGTGATAGAAA
>CANRAE010000003.1 GCA_947628525.1 uncultured Bacilli bacterium | reverse complement strand
TTTGTTCTCCCCCCCCCCCTACGGTTTTGGCAATAAAAAAATGCACTTTTACATGCATTTTAATTAGTTACTAGTATTGCTTAAAATATCTACCATTTTTTTGATAATATCCCCATCAGAAGTAATTACATCTTCTTTCTTTATCGTTTTACCTACTCTTTCTAAATCATCAAAAGGAACAATACAAGGATGCAATTTAGCTAAATAGTGAACATGACTATTAGTATAATCCCTATAAATTGCTACTTTCTTAGCATCAATACTTTTATAACCATTAACTCTCATAAACGCCATCCATCGATCATGTTCATTTCTAACTAATTTATCAAAAATTTCTTTATCTTTTATTTTTTCTTTAAATAAAGCTATATTTTTCTTTTCATCGCTAGAATATTCTTCTTTTAAAATAGTATATAATTTATAATTTAAATGAAGAGCCATAGCCCTTGATGAATTAATATAATAGGCTTTCTCGTAAAATCTTTTTAATTTGACACTTAATGGATCATTAGAAGTATCATATGATAAATGAACATTTTTAGTTAAATCTTCTAACTTTGAATCAATAATATTATTCTCATAATAAATATTTCTTATATTTCCAAAAGTATTTAAATTATATAAATTATTCTTTTCATTCTTTAATTCATTGACCTTTGTAGCAATTAGAGCATTTTTTACCATTACATTTATGATAGGACTTCTTCTATAATTTAATTTATCTTGATTTATAAAATATTTTCTTAAAAACAAACTATCTTCAATATTTACCTTATCATCTTTATTAGCAATTATTACATAATTAATATCTTTTATTTTATCTAATTCTTTTTGGGCATTAATACTATTAAGATTATAAGGAATAAAATTATAATCATAATTATCTAAAAGTTCAGGATAATTAACTTGAATGTAATCTTTTAATATCATTGCATTTTCACCCAAGATATTAATAGATAACTTATATGAAATTAATTGGCCACACCATGTAATAGCTTTAATAAAATCTAACCCAATCGTATCATCTGATATTATTAATACTGCTATTTTATTATTTATTGCTTCTAAATACAAAGGTTTATTATTTAATAATTGATATACTATTCTTTCGTTTTCATCTACTACTTCAAGTTGAATATTACCTTTATCAATAGAATCAAGTATCAGACTATCAACATTATTTTTAGTTAAAACATAAACTTTAAATGAATTAGTATTATTTTTATATTTATTGGTAATTTCTATTGCTTGGTTTAAGTTTTGAGTAGTATTAGATGAAAATAAATAAAAGGCGACTTCTCTATTAATATATTTTTTAAGTTTTATATTAGCAAATTCATTAAACATTATTCCTTTAATAGCTTTTACTTCATCTATTCGTTCATCAGCAATAACTTGATTTTTACTTTTTATAAATATAGTCGTTACATTTTTACTATGCATTTTAGAGGCTATAGCTAAGGTCTTTTCATTTATTTCGGAAAAGATATATATTTTTGTGTGTCTAGACAAAAATAAGCGAATTTTAGAGACTACACCATCAATTAAAGAAAGTAAATAAGTTGTTGTCATTAGTGGTATTAATAAAAATAAGATATAAATAATGCCAATATATACCCCTTCATAAAAAGATGTAACCGTAATATTATTTACCAATTCTAAATCTTGATTAAATGTTATAGTTTGAATAGTATATATAAGTGTAGTTACAAATTTTGATAATAATCCTACACTATTTACCAAAGGAAACATTAGAATAAATAAAGTAACTAGTAAACCTAAAAGACATATAAAAATTAAATGACTCAAATTCTTAGAACTTGTTTTAATAAATATAAATGTCAATAAAAGCGTAATTAAAGCAATAAGCAAATATAAGTAATTCATAATTAATTCCTTTCGTTTTAATAATCTTTTTGTTCAATTATAAAGTTATTTTCTAATATATAACATATATTTTTAACTATTTTTTGTTTTCGCTTATTAGAAATATTAGGATAATATAAGTCAATAGTAGTAATTATATATTTTTCTTGTAAAATATTTTGTAAAGTTACAATAAATAGATCTAATTCTTTATCATTAAATCTTTCTTTCGCCAAATAATCTTGACCATCATCAGCATCGATATCTAAAATCATTTTAGCCGTACTATAAGATGTAACTAATGATGTAGGATAGTCATATATATAGAGATTATTATCTTTTATTTCATAATTAAAATCTAATTCCCTATGTCTTGCTGTCATCAATTTTCCTTTTTTAAATTTACTTTGGATAAGTAAAGCTTTATTAACGGTATTATCATCATAATGTTCTGGGATAATAATATGTAAGAATATATTTTCTTTTTTGAAGATTAATTTTTGATTTTCAGTTTCAAAACCATCTAATATATGTTCTAAAAGGCGAATAATAAAATTATTGGCATATCCTATGGCAATTGACGTGGCTGCACCTATAACTACGGGAGAAATATATTTTTTATTATCTTTGATATACTTATCTATATCTTCTATAATGGTTTCATAATTGTAATTATCTCTATTGTTTAAAATATGTTTATCAATGTCATCAACGGCTTTATCTATTTCTTTGTAATTAAAGATAATATGTTTTAAAGCTAAGGATCCGTTTATTCCCACTAAATCTTCGGGCATATGGACTTTATTATCCGTAAGTAATATTACACGTGATAAACCTAAGGCCATAGAACATAATCCTATTTCAAATAAAACATTATCGCGCATTGATGGTACTGTTATATATTCATTATTTCTAAACATAGTTGTATTATCATGTCCTTCGCATATTAATATAGCAAAATCAAAGGTAGGAATTTTTTTTATTAACATGGGAAGAAGGGCAATATTATTTTGCGTATTAGCATTTATAAATAAATCACGCCAACAAAAACAATTATACCCACGAGTATCTAAAGCATTAATTAAATTATTTAATGTCCCCTTTTTTTCACTAACCCCTGATGAAAAAATAACAATATTAATTTTACGCATTTTATACCCACCTTTTCTAGGAAAAGATTAGCACAAATCTTTTTTTTAGTCAACTTTATTGCACTACTCTATTTTTTATTTGCATAGTAAAAAGTTCTCCATTTTGTGAAGAACTTTCTTATTATCTAAAAGCCATTTAATCCTTATTCTTTACTTACGTAGATCACTATCTTTAATTAAAAACAATTTTTTATTCCGATAAAAAGCATAAAAAATATTCTGTAACTCTACATTTTCATCTTGCAACATTTTTTCTAACCATTTTTCATCTTTATTTATTTGTCTTAAAGTATCATTATCAATTTCACCATCAAGAATCAATGGTAAAGGATATTCTCCAAATAATTTATTATCTTTTTTAAAGACAGATAATTTACCACTGGTTTCTAATACCGCATAATCAACTTCTTCAATACTGCGAATATGTTTTTCACGAAGTTGCGTTAATAAGTCATCAATATTATAACGTTGATTAATCATTTCTTTAAAATTTATTTTACCTCTATTTATTATTACTGATGGACTGCCATCAAATAAATTTCTGATCTTAGTATTTTTTAAAGATAAATATGACATTCCTATTTGCACGATAACTAATAATAAAATAGGTAGTAACGATAACCAAAGACTATCACTTCTATTTTCAATAGCCATGGCAGCTAACTCCGCAATTAAAATAGATACGATCAAATCTACCATACCTAATTGGCCAATCTCTCGTTTACCCATAAAACGATATATAGCTGTAATGATCAAATAAAATAACATAGTTCTAAACAAAACAATAAAATAGTCCATAGGTGCCTCCTAATATTATTATGATTAAAGGTATATTTTTTTATACTAATCATATTTTTTATTAGGAAGTGATTTTGTGTTTTTAATTAAGTATTTAAAAAGCTATATGTATATTTTTATCAGTATTATTATTTTATCTTTGATAGTAGGTACTCTTAGTTATTTTAATGTTATTAGTATTAGTACTTCAAATATTTTAGAAATAGTAAGTATCATTATTGCTATGTTCGTAGGTGGCTTTTATATTGGCAGAAAAAGTAATAAAAAAGGTTATATTGAGGGATTAAAAATTGGAAGTTTAATGATTTTTTTGGTTTTTATCTTATCATCTTTCTTTTTTGATAAAAGCATTAACTTATCCTCATTAGTTTTTTATGTAATAATATTAATATCTTCTGTTTTAGGTAGTATTATTAGCAAATTAAAGTCATGATAAAAAAAGAGTTCTGATTGTGAACTCTTAATTTAATTGTTTAGTACCTTGTTTATCAATATTAGATTTTAAGGTATTTAAAATTATCCTAATACCACGTTTATTTTCCGCCGTTGCTAATTGTTTACCATCTGGTCCTATGGCAATAAACCAATTTTCACGCTCAGGATCTTTTTGGGTCGTCCAAAAGTAACCATCACCACCTGTTTTAAAATAACGTAATTCTTGAACATTACCAATACAAGTCCAAGCGGTTAATGAACAACCAAAATCTTCAACTAATGGCATTCTAACAGTTGAATTAGCCATATTTAGTCCATTAGCAGCTAATTTAATTTTCGCAGCTGATACAATAGCATCTGCCACTAATTTAATAGAAGATTCATCATAACTATTAACAGATTGATTACCATGAAAAGATATTACAGGAGAAGTTTTACTACTACTTTGTAAACCATATAAAGAAGAATCTGTCTCCATATGATAATAACTAACTAAATTGATCATTTCTTCATCTTCATTACTATCAAGAGTGGCATACCATAAACTTTCATCCTTTAATTTGATGACTGATCCTCTTGTATAAGGGACATAACATAATGATATTTTTAAATATTCGCCCTTTGATTCAACGTATTTCATCGTTAAAAAATCAGTATCAATTACTTTACCACTTTTAATTGTTGATAATGGGATAACATTATTATCTAGTTCTTTTTTATCAATTGTTATAGCATTAGTCGTAATATTACTATCTTTAACAAACGGAATGCCATGACCACTTTCATCAACTGCTGAAACATAATAATTATATCCACCATTTTCATAAGTAACAATAATATAACTTCTATCAGGATCATAATTAGCATATGGTGATTTAACATTAGCTTTACCTCTTTCCACATGTATAGCTGAAAAAGGAACAATTACTGCTTGTTTGGCTGTTGGTGTAAAAGGTAACTCCAAAGAATTTATTGAAACTGAAACTGAATCTACCAAAGCCTTAACTGATGATATATAAGAGTTCTTTCTTGAACTATCTATATATCGACTAACAGCAGGAACAGCAATTAATAATAAAACCCCTAAAATAATAATGACCGCTAAAAGTTCAATTAAAGTAAAACCAAATTCACTGAAAAACTTTTTTTCTTTTTTTGGCATTTTATCAACCCCTTGTACAATTAAATTTTACTATTTACCATTTCTTTTGTCAATCAAAACCCTATTACTTACTTTGGTATTGACGAATGAATGCTTCACGATATTCTAGTACTCTATTTTCTTTAATAGCTTCTCTTAATTCTTCCACTAATCTAATTAAAAAACGAGTATTATGAATTGATAATAGGCGACCACCTAGTAACTCATCACTAGTTATTAAATGTCTAATATAAGCTTTTGTAAAATTACGGCAACAATAACAATCACAAGTATCTTCTATTGGTGAAAAATCTTCACGATATTTTAAATTTCTTAAATTAATTTTTCCATTTCTAGTAAAAGCGTTACCGTGTCTAGCAATTCTTGTGGATAAAACGCAATCAAATAAATCAACACCTCTAATAACCCCTTCAATAATATCAAGAGGTTCGCCTACTCCCATTAAATATCTAACCTTATCCGTTGGTAAATATTTAGTCGAATATTCAATCATTCGATACATAGTGTCTTTATCTTCACCGACACTAGTTCCACCAATCGCATAACCATCAAAACCAATTTTAACGGTTTCAAGAGCACTTTTTTTACGTAAGTCTTCAAATTCCCCACCTTGAACAATTCCAAATAAGCTTTGATTGGGATTATTAAAGACATCTTTACCACGCTTTGCCCAACGTAATGTCCTTTCAATACTTTTCTCCATATATTCATGAGTTACTGGATATGGTGGACATTCATCAAAACTCATTGCAATATCACTATCTAATAAATTTTGCACTCTTATAGATTCTTCTGGTGTTAAAAGTAAATTAGAGCCATCGAGATGACTTTTAAATTTAACCCCTTCTTCGGTAATATCTTTTGGTTTAGCAAGAGAAAAAACTTGAAAACCACCAGAATCAGTTAAAATAGGCCCTTTATAATTCATGAACTTATGTAAGCCCCCAGCTTTATTAATTAATTCACCACCTGGTCTTAACCAAAGATGATAAGTATTAGCTAAAATAATACCTGCATGAACTTCATATAATTCATCGGGTGTTAACAATTTGACCGTAGCTTTTGTTCCTACGGGCATAAACATAGGTGTTTCATAAGTTCCATAATTAGTTTCTAATTTACCATATCTAGCTTCTGTATTTCGATCTTTATTAATTAAATTGTATTTTACTTTCATAAGCAAGTTCCTTTCTATTCAAAAGTTTGTAATTCAAAGCGATATTCTTGAATGGCTAAGGGATATTTTTCTTTATCTACTTTACTTATAAACATTGCTAATGGTCGTACCCAAAGTTTTTTACTACCATTCAACTCTCTATAAATAACTACCTCTTCACCAGTTTCACTATCATAACCAATATCTTCTACAATACAATATAATCCTTTAAAATGTTTATATATTCCTTTAATTACTACTTTCATTTTGACATACCTCTATAAAATAATTAAATAAACGCCTATTTTCTATATGATCCATTAAGCGTTCTGGATGCCATTGTACTCCGATGGCAAAAGTTTTATCTTTACGTTCAATTGCTTCAATAGTGCCATCGCTTGCTAGACCGACAACACTAAAATCACCTACATCAGATACTTTAAAACTATGACTACTATTAACATCTAATTGCGTAGTACCGATAATTTGACATAATTTAGAATTAGGATCTAGCGTAACATGATGCGCTTCATCACTTTTTAGTTTGTGAGAATTATCTAAAATTGCTACTAATGTATTTTGCTTAATATGCATAGCCAGTAACTGCATACCTAAACAAATTCCTAAAATAGGAATATTTTTATTTAAACAGTAATTAGTTATGAAATGATCATATTCATACCTTTTATTACCACCTGGCATTAAAATACCATCACATAATTTAATTTGATCTATAATCATTTCTTCTTCCCCAATCGTTAAATGATCAACGTTTTTAGGGGCAAAATCATAATAATCAATATTTTGGGGAGGTAAAATTAAAATAGGATTACCACCACTCATTATAATAGCGCGACGATATGCTTCTAAAACACTAATAGTACTATATGTATCGCTACAATCAGCTCTTCCTATAATTCCAATAATTGGTTTAGCCATTTATTAGTACCTCCTTAATTATTAACACTAATTTGTTTTTTTAAGTCCATTTGTCTATATGTTACTCCGCATTTATCTAATAATCTTTTTGAAGCAATAACACTATCAGTATCGCTATATTTGTCTCTTAAATAAACAACTTCTTTAATACCACACTGAATAATAGCTTTACTACATTCGTTACAAGGGAACAAATCCACATATATTCTAGATCCTTCTAATTCCCTTCTTCCGCCTCTAAAATTTAGAATAGCATTAAGTTCAGCATGACAAACATACAAATATTTAGTATCCAAAGGTTCCCCTTCCCTAGACCACGGAAATTCTTCATCTTTATAACCATTAGGAGTACCATTATATCCGATCGATAATATCCTATTATCAGCTGATACAATACATGCCCCTACTTGCGTATTAGGATCTTTGCTACGCATAGAAGTTAATATAGCAATAGACATAAAATATTCATCCCAACTTAAATGTTCTTTTCTACTACAATCTCTTACTACTGTTTTACTCATAATCCACCTCTATTTATTTCTATTTTTTAAAACATAAGAAGATAAGTTAAATCTTACTACTGATCGTCTTATTTTATCTTTTTTAGTATTATTAGGAAAATATTTATATATTTTTCTTTGTTTTAAATTTTTAATATATTGTTTTAAATCGTCATCTTCTAATAAGTTAGCTCGATGTATCAAAGTATTTAATAAATAATTAATTAAAATTTTTTTATTTGATAAAGGTATACTAGTGTCATTTTTTAAAATTTGTATATAGTTATCAATATGATATAAAGTATCATATACTTTTCTAAGATTTTGCCCCCTATTTTTGGAATTCATAATACTTCCTTCTCTTTGGACATAATTATAACCAATATATGATATAGAAGAAAGATGGTTAGCTTTTAATAAAATTAAATGTGTTAAACCGAAATCTTCATTTATTTTACCTTTGGCATAAGCAAATTTATTATTGATAAAAAAGTCTTTTCGATATGCATAACCCCAAGCTACATCGACATAAACGTTTTTAATTAATATGGGATAAGCACTAATGGCATCTAAATTAGAAAAAACATAATATTGTGGTTGTTCTAAAACTGTGCCTTCATCATTTACTAATCTTAATTGTAATCTAACTACGTCTATATCCCTACTTTTTTGAAATTCTTCATCTAACTTTAATAGTAAATCTTGATCAATATAATCATCACCATCAACAAAAAGTATAATATCCCCACAAGCGTATTGAACGCCAAAATTTCGGGCATCACTAAGTCCACCATTTTCTTTATTATAAACTTTAAAACGCTTATCTTTTTTAACAAACGGAGTAATCATTTCCATACTATTATCGGTAGTACCATCGTTAACAATAATTACTTCAAAATTATCATAAGATTGCTGCTTAATGCTTGCTAAACATTTACTAATATATTTACTTACATTATAAACAGGAACAATAATACTATATTTCATAAGACCAACCTCTTTTTTATTATATCATAAGAGTCTAGATAACACACTTTTTTTCATTTGTACTTTACACTTTATTATCTTATTAATTTGTGCTATAATCTAAATATGTCCTCATAGCTCAGCAGGATAGAGCAATCCCCTCCTAAGGGATAGATATGGGTTCGAGTCCTATTGGGGACACCAGATTGATACCAAACTCGGAAAATTCGAGTAAAAATAGATAATTCGAGTATGTATAACGTACTTGATAAAAGTGCATTTTTATGTTATTATGTATTTGTGCATGATACTTGCATAAAATAAAAAAGGAACATTCAATATGCTAGTGTTGAGTGTTGCCAAAAGTTTGGTTTCACCTAATTCAAAGCAGTTGAGTTAGGTGATTTTCTTTTTATATTAAAACTATAAATAGTAATAATACTAATAGGAAGATAAGAATTACTAAAGATAGAATTAAAAAATCCTTCTTATTCATACTATCGCCTCCCTTCTTCTTGAAGTTTGGCAATCACCCAACTATTAAATGTTCCTAAAATAATTATATCAAACATTTGTTTTTGACACAATGCTTTTATATTAAATTTCGACAATTTAGAAAACGCATTTGATAAAAGTGCGTTTTTATGTTATTAATATTCATCAAAGAGATAGCACATTAAAAAAGCGACTTTTGACAAGCCGTTTATTTTAAGTAATATTAATTTGTTTTAACGCCAATAGTTAATAACTACCAATAATAGAAAATTAATTGCTAAACTTACATATTTTCTAGCAGCATAAAAAGCTTCACATATAGCAACAACATTATCAACCAAGTCAACAATCCAGCTTTCTATATATCTTGGTACTGTTAAAGAAACAGGAAACATATGAGATGCAATAATATTTTCTTCTTTTAAAGATAAATCAAAGTATTTTTTAGCATTTATCAAAGCATATTTAGGATGATTAATTAAAACATCTAGTCTTTTTGTTGGTTCAATATCACTATTATCAGAATAGAAAAAATCGTGTAACAAACCAGCACGAGCTACTTCTTTATAGTCTAACTTCAATGCTTTGGTTACTTTATATGAATAATATGATACACGCATACAATGATCAAAACGATTTAAGCCATGATGGATTATATTTTTGGTTTTATTAAATTCATTATTATCAATAATATCACTTACTATATGCATATATTCTTTATCTTCATATTTATTATTAATATCCATTACCTACACCTCTTGCGTATAGAACGATTA
This sequence comes from uncultured Bacilli bacterium, assembly GCA_947628525.1. GTDB lineage: Bacteria > Bacillota_I > Bacilli_A > RF39 > UBA660 > RGIG3091. The sequence goes on along the minus strand of CANRAE010000003.1, from coordinate 33,645 downwards.
TATCACATCAAGAAGAAAAATTCAACCTTCTAAAAAAAGAGGACCAAAGTCCTCAATCTATATAAACGCTAGCAAGCGTCCTAATATATATTATGGACAATATTTTAAAAAGTTACCACTTTTAAACACAAAAATATATTTTGAACTTTTTTGACGTCAACTTTACACATTATATCGTCTTGATGAAATCTTCTTCATTAAATAATATGCATTTAATAATTACACTATCAATAATATTTATCACTATTATCAACAAAAGATTACTCTTTTAGCATAATAATCTTTAATTTTTATGGTGGACAATTTATGATTTTATATTTGTTACCTTTCAATTTAATCATAACACTTCCATCTAAATCAGTCCTATATATTTTAGAATTAGCTAAATTTTTTAAGACTATCTTTTTAGGATGACCATAACGATTATTTTTACCAACAGAAATTAAGCTATATTGTGGTTTAATAGTGTTTATAAAGAATAAACTTGATGATGTATCTGATCCATGATGTCCTACTTTAAAAAAAGTAATGTTCTTTAATTTATACTTAGTTAGTATATCATTTTCTTTAATAATACCTGCATCACCCATAAAAAGAAATTGATATTGATTATATTTAAAATAAATAACATTGGAATTATCATTTTCATTATCATAAATCCGTGTATTTAAAAAAGACAAATAATAATTACCAACCTTTAATCTATCAATATTATTAGAATATGGAATCTTTTCCTTTAATAGTACTTGGATTAGATTTTGCTCCAAATCATTATAATTATCATTATTCAAAATAACTTTATTTACTTTAAAATTCTTTACTAAGTTAATACTTTCACCCATATGATCAAAATCACCATGTGTAAGAATTAAATAATCTAATTTTCTAATACCTAAGGATTTTAATAAAGGAATAGTGATATTATCGACAATTGTTTTATTAGTATTTCTTAACTGCCATTTGTCTTTTGAATAATTATTTTGGGATGAGGTATCAATTAAAGCTGCTTGATTATTGGAAAATAATAAAATACTATCCCCTTGCCCAACATCTAACATAATTACCATATTGCTCTTAAAAAAGAAATTATAATGGTAATGAATAAACCAAAGTACTATTAAAAAGAACAATAATTTTTTATTATTTGTAAATAAAAAGGCATAAATTAAAGAGTAATAGATTAGTAATATAAGAAAAATAGGTTTTTTCATAATAATAATAGTTGGTATATGACTAAATATATTAGCTAATGTTTCTAAAATATTAATAAGCCAAAAGAAAATAGGATCTAATCTAGGAATTAAAAAAGTTATGATCGCAAATGGATAAATAATAAAGCTAATTAAAGGAACAAAGACTATATTATAAATTATGGATAATAAATTAAACTGAGAAAAATAATATATAGAAATAGGTAAAGAAACTAAAAAAGATATGATAGATACTACTAATAATTTACTAAAATAATTTTTATGGTTATTAATTTTTTTATAAAAAATAATTAAACTAGTACTAGTAATACTTGAATAAAGAAAACTTATATTATAAATAAGAAAAGGATTAATAAGTATCATAATAGATAAAGTTAATAAAGCTAGATCGATAAGATTCATTTTATTATTTATTAAACGATTAAAAAAAGTGAGAATAAAAAAGATACTTGCTCGTACGACGGAAGGAATAAAAGAAGTTAAGAACATATAAAAAATAAGAAAAGGAAGCATGACAACAAATATGACTTTCTCTTTTAAATGTATTTTTCTTAATAAAGAAATAAGTAAAAAAGTTAGTAAATATATATGCATCCCTGATATAGCAAATAAATGATTAATCCCTATCTTTTGATAAACGTTTTGAATATTAGAATCAAGATAATCATTATTACCTAAAATAAAAGTCTTTAAATAGGAATTAGAATATTGACTTTTTTCAATATAGTCAATTACTTTATTTTTCAAATAATAAAAAGGATTTATATTATGTTTTATTAATTTATAATTATCGATCTTTAAAAGATAGTAAATATGGTTATATTCTAAGTATTGACGATAGTTAAATAAATTAAAATTAGTATTATTGCTTGGCTTTTGTAGAGAACCTTTTATTTTTATATAATCACCACAACGATATTGCTGTAAAAATGAATCTTTTTCTTCTAAACTTTCAAAATAATATGTTCCTTGTAATTTTTCTTTACCATTCAAAGTTAAACGTAAATAATCACCATCAACATAAATATCTATTATTTGGACATTAAATACATTATCATTAGAATTATATTTACTTTTAAAATTAATAAATTTAGTAATTAATAAAGCATAAATTAAAGCAATTAAGAAAAAGACTTTAAAAGTTTTATTCGACAGTAATATAATCTTTAATTTTGGCAAAAACTGATTCACCGATACCTGATACCTTCATGATCTCTTCAATTGTTTTAAAAGATCCATTTGTATTGCGATATGCAATTATACTTGTCGCTTTAGCTTCCCCTATGCCAGATAAACTCATTAATTCTTCCTTAGATGCTTTATTTATCGAAATTTTATTTACAGTTACATTCTTTTGATCACGATCATTATTATTACTTTCTATACAACTATCATTTTGAATGGCACTAAAATTACTACATTTACTATTTTTTTCTTCTTCACTCTGCACTACACTATTAAAATTTTTTACTTCTTCTTGACTATAAATAATAATTACCATTTCATCTTCTACTAATTTACCTAAATTATTAACACTAGTATCAGCATCACTCAATAAACCACCAGCTAATTCAATAACATCAATAACGCGACTATCACTTGCTACTTCATAAACGCCAGGATTTACAACCTCTCCTTTAATTTCTACCTTATAGGGTCTTTCACTATTATCATTAATACTTATTTCTTGTTCGTTATCATTTTGAATAGTATTAATAAACGCATATTTTTTATCCAGATGATTATAACCAAGAAAATTAACACTTAATGAAACAACCATCATTAATAAAAGACACCCATAAATAATAATATTATTAAAAAAGCTTTCTTTCAATTTTTCCAAAAAATTCATAAAAAAATAACCTCCTCTAAGAAGATTATTCTTTTTTTATATCCTTTTTCCTTATAAAATTATCCTTTTTTTAACTTATTTTCAATAGCCACTCGTTGCACAATAGTAAGAGCAACCACTAAACAAATAGTAAAACTTCCCCCATAACTAAGGAATGGTAAAGGAACACCTGTCATAGGAATTAAACCTGTTACTCCCATTAAATTAATAATAATATGCAAGAAAAGATAAAAAGCTATACCATAACACATAATAGCATTTCGCTTATTATGACTACTATTACCAATAACAATAATTCTCGTTAATACTAAAAAATAAATCAGTAATATAAAGCAACCAAAAACTAGTCCTAATTCTTCAATAATGATTGGGAAAATAAAATCAGTATGTGAGTCTGGTAAATACAGATATTTTTGAGTACTATTACCTAAGCCTTTACCAAATAATCCTCCATTATTCATGGCAATATAACCATTACAAACTTGATTACCTTGATCATAAAAATTTTCTTCGCTACATGGATTAGTAAAATTAAAACGATTGATTTGATGTTTAAAAAGCAAAGTATTACCACTAGCTATTATAATAATGGCTCCTATTAAAGCTATTGCTAAAACAATTAAAACGGTTTTTACTTTAATTTTAAAGTCAATTGGTACTAATAAAAAAATAAATCCAACTATACCTAAAAAGATAATAGCTGTTCCCATATCTGGTTGTAATAATATTAAACCAACAATAACAGCACATAATACTAAGGGAAATAGACTAACTTTATAACTATTTAAGCGATGTCTATTTATATCATAAAAACTAGCCATCCAGACAATCATAATAATTTTAACAAATTCACTTGGTTGAAAAGTAAATATACCTATTCTAATCCAAGAAGAAGCTCCATTAGCAATTTTACCATAAAGCAAAACTGCTGCTAAAATAACGGTTATTGCTAAAAGACCTGGCCAAGAAATAAAGCCATAAAAACTAGTTGAAAATCTAATAGCAATTAAAGCTAGTATTAACCCTACTAATAAAAAAACAGCTTGTCTTATAACAAAACGATAAGGACTTGATGAATAACGCATAAAAGCCGCCACATTAGATGCTGAAAAAACCATTACTAACCCAATGACAAAAAGAACAACGGTCCATAATAGTAACCATTTATCAATATGACGTAAAATCTTCATGTGATCACTTCCTATTTTTTTATTATAACATAAATTTAATAACTTTTATACTACGATCAATCATAACTATAATGAACTTGCTTTAAAGGGAATGATTCTACAAAATGCTCTGGTAAAAACTTTTCATCATAAAGTTTTTCCAAACGTACAAAATTATTAAAATCATTATTATTCATATTCACAAAAGTTGAATTATAATTATTAAAATAATATCCATAATAAGGAGTTGGCTTCCAAAAAGATTTTTCACCATCAATTAACACATATTGATGATTTAGGCTTAAAGCATAAAAATGTTTTAATATATCAGGATCATTTGTTTGTTTGCGATAGTCATCAATATTTTGTAATAACATTTCCCTAGTAACACCATATGTACTTAAATCTTCACTAATATATGTAATTGCATCATTACCACTATATACTTCATAAGTACCTAATGAATAATTATCATTATGATTACTATCATTTAAATATAAACTAAATGTATTATCACTATACAAATATAAATAATATCGACTATTAATTATCCATAAATAATCTCTAAACTCTTCGTTGTTATTAAAATCATTACTTTCAAGGTTGGGATTTATTTGATTCGTATCTTTATCATCTAAGTGATAAACACCATAAGATATTAAAAATAGTCCTATAATTAATAAAATAAAAGATAAATATTTTAATTTCATAACTTCCTTGTTACTCATATCCATCCACCTATTATTTAAACCTATAACAAGTATAAAATAACTTAATTAATAAAGCAATGATATACTCTTGCTATTGACAAAGTTTTAATCATGATTTGACAAAAAAAAGCTTCATAAGAAGCTTTTATTATTCAGCATTATTACTTAATCGGCGATATGAAATTACTCCCATACTTACAACTACTATTAATGCTCCAAACACAGCATACATTGATAAATCGCTAGTACTAGGATTTTTTTCATCATCCTCACTAGTACCATTGGTAAATCCCTTAATACCATTAATAATATCAACTTTTAAATCATTAATGAATGTTACTTTTGTATTTTCAACGTCCTTAGTTTCTGCTTTATATTCGATACCATTATTAGCCATAGTCAAATCTTTATGGGTCATAATCCAATTAATAAATTCCTTAGAATTATATCCATATATTTCAGCAATTTCCTCTAAGACAACATTAATAATATTTTTGTGAACTAATTCATAACGTTCTGGCTCAGTAGTTGGTGTTTGATAAGTTACAATACCATTATCATAATTTAAAGATAATTGATAAGTTGTACCATCACTATCTTTAACAATTTTAATTTTTAAAATTGTACGAATATCATTATCAAAAGTTACAGTATATTCACCTTTTTTATAGGTTTCAGAAATAGTTTTATTATTGATAATTCCAGAAACTAATTGATCCCATATAGATAGCTCATCTTCCGTTGGTGTATCAGAAGTACTACCACTACCACCTTTGTTAGTAATTACTGAAAAACCATATGAAACTTTTTCGGTATCTTTATTATCAAGTTTAACATAAAGAACCGCACGATCATCTTCTTTAAAATCTTTTGGGAAAGTAATAATATCGTCTTTCATCTCACTCCAATTTTCTTCATTAAAATCTGGAAGTTCATCATATACTTTTTGAAGAGCGTCGCCAACATTCTTTTTATATTCATTTAATTTAGCGGTATATTCCCTAACTGCTTCTTCATAACTTTTATCAGTCTCACCTGCTTCATAATCCTCTTGGTTAGGTGCGTTCTTATAGTATGTCTCATATTCTTTATATAACTGGTTATAATTATTTACAGCATTATATATTGCATTATATTTATTATCATCAATTTTTATAAATTGGCTATAAAGCTTATAGTTTTCAACCCCAGTAATAACAACTTTTGTTTGGCCATCGATATAAGGAGATGGTGGCATTTTAACCGAAAAATCACCACTTACAGCATCAACCTTTATAATAGATAAGAAACAAACTACAATCACTAGAATTACTTTAACCCAATTCTTTTTCATAATATCAACTCCTTAGTTTATCTTAATACACTATTAGGATAACACAAAAAATTACTTTTTACAACAAAGATAATAAAAAAAAGAGATTTTTCATCTCTTAATTAGTTCCGTTTACTTGGTTCATTACTTCACTCGCAAAATCATCTTTTCTTTTTTCGATTCCTTCTCCTACTTCATAACGAGTCATGGAAATAAGTTCGCCACCATTATTTTTTACATATTCACCAACAGATATATCTGGATCTTTAACAAAAGGTTGCTCAACTAAACAAATTTCTTTAAAGAATTTATTAATTCTACCATTAACCATTTTTTCAGCAATATCAGCTGGTTTTCCTTCATTAATAGCCTGTTCTTTAATAATTCCTTTTTCATGTTCAAGTACATCTTCTGGAACTTCTTCTCTTTTTAGATATAAAGGACGCATTGCCGCAACATGCATACTTACATCTTTAGCTACATCACTAGTAGTACCTTTTAAAACTGTAAGAACACTAATTTTACCACCCATATGTGAATAACTACCAAATACTTCATCATCATTCTTAGTAACTAAAGCAAATCTTCTAAAACTTATTTTTTCACCTATTTTAGCAATCATATTAACCAAATAATCACTAATAATACCTTCACTAGTAGATAAACTCAAAGCATCTTCCATACTTTTAGCATCACTTTCAACAATAGCTTGCCCAATAGTACTAACAAACTTTTTAAATTCATCGTTTTTAGCAACAAAATCAGTTTCACTATTTACTTCCAAAATAACTGCTTTATTACCTTGAATAATAATTTCACTTAATCCTTCTGCCGCAATACGTGATTCTTTTTTAGCAGCTTTCGAAATTCCTTTTTCACGTAACCAATCAATAGCTTTATCCATATTACCTTGTGCTTCTTCTAAGGCTTTTTTACAGTCAAGCATTCCTGCTCCTGTTCTTTCTCTTAAAGATTTTATATCACTTGCACTAAACATAATATTCTCCTTCTATTCTATTTTAGAACTTCAATAAGTTCATCTTTTTTCATTTTGGAATATCCTTTAATTCCTTTGATTTTAGCCATTTCTTTTAATTCTGTTAAATTCATAGCATCTAAATCCTTAGTAGGTTTAACAATTTCTTCAATAACATCGTCAACTTTAACTGGTTTTTCACTATCTTTTTCTACTTCTTCTTCATTAGATGTTTCTTCTAAATCTTTTTTCTTGTCCTTTTTAGGTTCTTTGTTTTTTTCATCCTCAGTAATATAATCAATAATTTCATTACCGTTAACTTCGGCAATCGCATTAGTTAGAGCACCTAACATTACTTTAACACTTCTTACGGCATCATCATTACCAGGAATAACATAATCAACCATATCAGGATCACAGTTAGTATCTACAACACCAAATACCGGAATATGTAAAATACGTGCTTCTTTAATAGCGTTTTCTTCTTTTCTTGGATCAACTATTACCAAAGCATCTGGTAATTTAGTCATTGCTCTTATTCCACGTAAATTTCTATTTAATTTATCATATTCTTTTTTAATTTTAATTACTTCTTTTTTAGGTAATAAATTAAATGTTCCATCTTGTTCCATTTTTTCAATTTCTTCTAATCTTTTTACTCTTGATCTAATGGTTTTAAAGTTAGTTAGTGTTCCACCTAACCATCTTTCATTAACAAAATACATATTAGTTCTATTAGCACACTCTTCAGCAGCTTCTTGGGCTTGCTTTTTAGTACCAACAAATAATACTTTTCCTTCTTTTTCAGCAATTTCTTTCATTGCTTCATATGCTTCTTCGATTTTCTTTACTGTTTTTTGTAAATCGATAATATAGATATCATCACGAGATGTGAAGATATATTCTCCCATCTTAGGATTCCATCTTCTTTTTTGATGTCCAAAATGAACACCAGCTTCTAATAAATAATTCATTGAAATAACTGTCATAATTTTTTCCCTTTCGTTATACACTTATTAATTTCTAAAATTTACCACCATAAGGCACTAGGTAAATCAATTCATTAATATGATTTTTTTTATTTTAAAGCCTCTAATAATTCAGCTTTTTTCATTGTACTAGCTCCTTCTATTTTTTTATCTTGAGCCATCTTTTTTAATTCAGCAACAGTTAATTTTGATAAATCAGTAGTTGCCTTTGTTACTTTTTCTTCTTTCTTTTCTTCTTTTTTTACTTCTTTAACTGCCTCTTTTTTAACAGTTACATTTTTAGTTATTTTTCCTATTTTTCCATCACGAGCAACTTTTACAAGCTCACTGAATGCTTTTGGATCATTAATAGCAATTTCTGATAACATTTTTCTATTTACTTCTACTCCTGCTTTATTTAATCCTTCAATAAATCTAGAATAACTAATTTCATTTTCACGACATGCAGCATTAATTCTTACGATCCATAAGCGACGAAAATCTCTTTTCTTTTGTCTACGATCACGGAATGCATATTGTCCTGAATGCATTAATTGTTCTTTGGCTGTTTTATATAATCTGTGTTTGCTACCAAAATAACCTTTTGCTTCTTTTAGCACTTTTTTATGGCGATTTTTAGTAACTACACCATTTTTTACTCTTGTCATTTTTTTATCCTCCTTTTATAACTAGATTATTTCTTTTAATCTATTGTAATCAGCTTTTGATAAAGCTGATCCTTTCCTATTTTTTCTGTTTACAGCACTATTTTTCTTACCAGTATTATGTCTACTTCCTGGTCTTCCAATTGTTATAGTTCCACTTTTTCTTACATTTAAAACCTTTTTAGTTCCTTTATGCGTTTTTAATTTTGGCATATTATTTTCCTCCTTTATTTTTTCTGAATTAATAGCATTGTCATACTTCTACCATCTAATTTTGGCTGTTCACTAATTTCAGCAACATCGCTAAGCTTACTAGCAAATCTTAATAATACTTCACTACCTAACTCAGTATGAGCCATCTGACGTCCTTTAAAACGAATTACCATTCTAACTTTATCACCTTTTTCAATATACTTGCGAACATTACGTAATTTTGTTTCAAAATCACCTACATCAATGGTTGGTGAAAGTCTAAATTCTTTTAATTCGGATAAAGATTGTCTTTGACGTTTTAAAGCTTCTTTTTCTTTCTTAGCTTTTTCATACTTATACTTATTATAATCCATAACCTTACATACTGGCGGATTACCATTAGGATTAATAAGGACTAAATCTAACCCCGCATAATTAGCTAAGGTTAAGGCATCCCCAATAGGTTTAACCCCTACTTGTTCCCCGTTAGGACCGATCACTAAAACTTGACTAACTTTAATTTCATCATTGATAAGTTGCTTATTTTTTGTGTTTGCTATATAAAACACCTCCATTAAATATAAAAAAGTAGGTAAATATACCTACTAACCATCACAAAAAATATTATTATTTTTTATTCGGCTCTTTACCTATTGCTATTCGCTAATCAGGTGGATGTAGGTACATCGCTTTCCTTTTCCTTTTTTACGTTATAGATTATATGCGAATTATTTTAGTTTGTCAATGATTATTTAAAAAATATTGACTATTCATAGCATTTTTGTTATTATATTTGCTACTTACAAGGAGTGATACATATGAATTATGGATATGAAGGAGCAACACCAAGCTCATTAATTAAAAAATTTACGGAAAATAATCATGATAATATTACTGTTACTTATCTTGATGGTCATACTAGCACTATACCTTTTAGTGAAGAAAAAAAAGAAGAACTATATCAACAATTACTTAAACAAGCAACAGAAAGAAATAATAGTAACGCTTTAATAACAGCCAAAGAAAAAAGAAGATGGGCATCATCATTCCTAGTTGGCGAAATTATTATGGTTTTATTAACACCTATTGCTATATTAACGAATAAATCAGATAAAATACAATTAATTTCGGGAATTGCAGGTAGTATTTTAGCAATAGATGCCGTTATTAATGGCCATAGATTTAAAATTGCTAACGATGAAATTAAAGAAATTAAAAAATATGCTATCTATTTAAAGATGAAAGAAAAAATAGAAAAAAATTCAGATCAAACATTATTTTGCGGTGTTAAAAATGAAGATCAAGAAATTAATTTAAATAATATTGATGAATATTCTTATGCCAAAATTAAAAAATTAAATCGTAATCATCAAATACAACAATTAACTAATACTATTTTGACAAGAAAAGCCGATTAATAGATTTTTAGATAAAGACAAGCAGGTAAAATCTTTACTTATTTGCCTTTTTTATTTTAGGACCAATATATTAAAAGACTGTTGTCAAATTTTTTCTTGTCAACAGTCTAAATCTATAAATATTAATTAAATTTTAGTTTCTTATAAGATACTAATCCTAAACCAGTTATTAATAACAACCCTCCAATTAAAACATATATATTAACATCACCAGTACTTGGATTTTTTTCATAGTCCCACTTTATATCATTTGATAAAAATCCAGATCTTCCATAAGCAATAGTTACATCACTTAAATCTCTGTACAAATTATCACTATTTTCATATTCTGTATAAAGGTAATAATATGATCCATCTTCCACTTTTAATTTATCAATTTTAATATCATAATAATTATCATCATTAATAGAAACACTCATACCTTCATTTTTTAGGGCATATTCCATCAAGTTAGCTAATGCATTTTTTTCTCCTTTATAAATAGAATATAGTAATTTTTCATCATTTATTTTTCCTATCTTTATATTTATCATATGCGAACCATTTTTAGTACCCTTATTTGGAAATAGTGGGAAAATAGATAATCCCCAATTTTTAGTATCGCTACCAGTGTTTTTATAATGTATTTCATACCTTTTTGATAATTCTGGTAAACTAGGATGTTCTACTTTTATCGGTTCACTAGATATCACACACTTTTCAGTATTACAAGCCATAAAATAAGCATATTCATATCCATTTAGCATATACCAATCATGAGCAATTTCGATTACCATTTCATTGTTAAACTCTATAATACTTTTCCACTGCGTTATATCATCAGAATCATAATTAACTTTGACAGCTTTTTGTGGTATATCAGTTATTTTTTCATCTTTACTGTTAACAAATTTAACATAATAACTTGTCTCTTTTTTAAAATTACCACCATAAGCAACCATGCTAAGGGTACTATCACCCGTTTTATAATTTAATTTTATTTTGAAATCATTTAAACCAAATTCATCATTTTTATCTGAGCCAGTACTAGTTTCTCCTGTACTTGGATCTTTATCCCAATTAATCTCATTAGATAAACTACGATTTTTCCCTTGTGCAATAGTTATATCACTTAAATCTCTATATACATTATCACTATTTTCATATTCTGTATAAATATAGTAATATGCACCATTTTCTATTTTTGAACTATCAAACTTAACCCCTTTCCCTTCAAGTAGTAGCTCATCACTCATCGAAAAATCAATATCACTAGCTGAAACAGTTATACCTTCATTTTTTTTGGCATATTCCATCAAATTAACTAAAGCATTTTTTTCACCACTATGAATAGAATGTAATAGGTTTTCATCATTTATTTTTCCTATCTTTACATTTATTTTATGGGAACCATCTTTACCAGCATAAGGAAACATTGGCTTTACTATTAATACATCGGATCCAATCTGACTACCAAATTCATGGTTAAATACTTTATATCTTTTTGATAACTCTGGTAAACTAGGGCGTTCTACTTTTATTGGTTCATTTGATGCCACACATTTTTCACTATTGCATGCCATAAAATATGCATAATCATATCCCTTTAACATATACCAATCGTCATTAACAATAATCATTTTTTTATCTTCAAAAGTAATAATGGAATTCCATTTAGTTATATCATTATCAGATGAATTAGCGCCAACGTTAGTAACATTTTTTGGCAAATCAGTTAATTTATCATCTTTTCCATTAACGAATTTAACATAATAAGAAGTGCCTTCTTTTAAAGTTCCACTAGAAAGCAACATCTCCATATATGCATAAGTAACTTTATCTATTACTTGCACATCAATTTTGAAATTATTTAAACCAAATTCATCATTTGATAATGGCACAGTAGTGCCAGCACTTACATTAACAGGACTTATTATTGCCATTAATATCAGCATTAATAATACAGAACTAAAATATTTTACTTTTTTCATTTTTCTTTTTCCTTACTACACTTCTATTTTATATATTCATTATGTAACAATAACGTAATTTTGACAATAAAAAAAGGAATATTTATGGCTTCTTTGCACTATTTTACAATAGTTATTCATATTTTTGTTTAATTATTTAAATAATATAAAATCTCTTAAGATACTATTCTCTATAATTTTTACTAACTAACTCATAAGGATCACTTAATTGTTTTATTCTTTCAATAATTCTTTTGGCTTTAACTCGATCAATACTACTAGATGTTACAGCTAAATGTTTTTCTAATTCATCAAGAGTAAAATTAGAGGTAAAAAAAGTAGCTAATTCATTATCCATTCTAAATTGTAATAAAGGTTCTAATACCTCATCACGAGCCCAACTAGTTAAATATTCTGCCCCAATATCATCAATTAACAATAGAGGAATATGTTTAATAATATCAAAACGTTCACGATAATCACTAGCAAAAGACTCTTTTAAACCTCTTAAAAATTCTGGTAAATGAATAACGATACCCGATATATTTTTTTTAGCTAATTCATTAAATAAAGCCCCAATTAAATAAGTTTTACCAGAACCAAAACTACCATGTAAATAAATAGCTTTTTCTTTATCTGTAAAATAATTATCAATATAACTTTTTATTTTTTTAATAATTTTAATTCTATTAGGATCTTTATATAAATTTTTAAGACTAGCATTTTTTATAGCTTGGGGTTCATTATATAATGTAATATTATTCTTATAAGCTTCTTTTAAAGCATAAGAACATTTTTTATAAGAAAAGTTAATACTGTTATTGTCTTTGTTAGCTACAAGTGTAAAACCTTTTATTTTATTAGGACAATTTTCTAAACTAGAACAATTTTTGCAATTACTAAATTCAAAGGCTACCTCTTTAAGACGGGAAGTATATTTCATTAATAAATCTTCTTCTATTTGTAAAACATTAACTAATTCTTTAAATTGTTTATCTTCTAAAGCTTTAATATATTCATGTTTTAATTTAATATCGCTATCACGTGTTTTTTTAGCTAATTCTTTTACCTCGATCATCATATCACCTACTACGAAAATTATATCACGTAAAAAAAAGATCGCCAAGAGGAAACCTTTTTAAGCAAATATATTTAAAAGCATTGAGACATCTATTTTAAATAAAATAATAATTAAGGCTGCTAGTAAAATAAAAGGACCGAAAGGGATAACATTACCTTCATCTTTCAAGTATACTAATAATGATAAAGGAAGAGCAATAATTGATGATAAGAAAATACAGAAAATGCCTAATAAAGGGCCAATAGTTATGCCCACAAAAAACATTAATTTGACATCTCCTCCACCAAGAGACTCTTTTTTAAAAAGAAAATTACCTAATTGCATAATCAAATACATTAAAAGGAATAAGGCTAAACCTGATAATAAAGCTAAACCTGCTGTTCTAATACCACTTGTAACTAATTTAACAATAAAGATTAATATGCAAAAGAAAATAGTAACTTCATCAGGTATAACTAAATAATTAATATCACTAACGATCACAATCATTAATAAAGATTCGGTAATTATGGCGATTAAAAAATTAGTAGAAAAGCCAAAAAGTAAGTAGGCTATTAAAAATAAAAGACCAGTAACTAATTCCACTATGGGATATATGGGCGATATTTTTTGATGGCAATAAGAACATTTACCTCTAAGAAATAGATAGGAAAATATAGGAATTAGTTCATACCACTTTAAATCATGATGACATTTAGGGCAAAAAGAACCTGGTCTAACAATGGAAAGTCCCTTAGGAATGCGGTACCCTACCACATTAAAAAACGATCCAAAAATAACACCCAATACAAATATTAAAATAATTACTAATATATTCATGTTATCTACTCCTATAATTGTCCATATAAATCAAACATTGGTAAAATAATTGACATAATAATGAAACCAACAGCAACTGCTAAAAAGCATATAATAACCGGTTCAATTAAACTTTTGATAGTAGTTACTGCATTGGCATGTAAACCTTGATAATGATCCGCTACTTTTTCCATCATCAAAGCTAACTGCCCCGTAGATTCACCAGTTACTAACATTTCATAAGCTACGACCGGAAAAGCCCATTCTCCTCTAAAAGCTTCACTTATTTTAGCACCTTTACTTAATCCAATTAAAGTTCGATTAATAATTTCTTTATATATTTCATTGTCTGATATTTGACTAAGTATTTCCATACTATCAGTAATAAAAACACTATGATTTAATAACGAAGAAAAAGTTCTTGTTAAATTAGCAACCTCATTATAAATAATAATATTCCCAATTACTGGTAACTTCATATAGAAAGTTTGCATTGCCTTACGAAAAAAACGTAAATTTTTAAAACACCAACTATATACTAATAAAACTGTTAAAATAACAAGCGCTATTACCCACCAATAATTAGAAAAAAACGAACTCATTTTAATGATAAAAACAGTAATGGCTGGTAATTCAGCGTTATTACTGGCAAACATATCGACAAACTGTGGTACTACAAAGACTACAATGAAAATAACCGCTCCAATAGCAACCGTTAAAATAACTGATGGATATATCAAAGCCGAAAGCATTTGTTTACGTGATTTTTCTGTTTCCGTGTAATATTCGGCCATTTCATCTAATGTTCCCGCTAAATCTCCTGTCATTTCAGAAGTTTTAACCATGTTTATTAATAAATTAGGAAAAGCTTGTCCTTGACGTTTTAAAGCCGTAGAAAAATTACATCCTACAACTAATTCATAAACAACGCGATCAAAAATACGACGTAATTGTGGTTTTGATGTCTGACGAGCTAAAATACGCATAGAATCAACCAAAGGAATTCCAGCTTTAATATAAGTTGCCAATTGTGTAAGAGCAAAAGATAAATCACCTTTACCAATTTTACCACTACCAATGCTGACATCAACATCCCATTTAGCACGTTCTTTAACACTTAAAATTTCATAACCCTCATTAGATAAAAAGATTTTAACTGCATCTATATTTTCCGCATCAAATATTCCCTTTAATACTGATCCATTAGACCCCCTAACCATATAACGATATGACTTTAACTTAGATCTTTTGGCTTTATTATTTATAACTGTCTCTTCTTCTCTTTTAAATTCAGTACTTTCCTTTTTGACACGCTCTAATTCTTTATCAAGAGCTTCTCCTTCTAACTTTTTAACACCAACAGAATTAGTTTTATTATTTTTACCAAAAAGATAACCAAGACCTTTTTTGGCATATTTCAAAATTGTAATTGGAAACAATAATACCTTCTTCATTGGCCATCCCCTCTACCTATCTTATTAAGATTATAGCATACATCTAGATATTTTTAAACATTTTTTATGCTCTTTCATATAATAATTGTAAAGGAGGAAGGATATGTTCAATAATAATTATAATAATTTCTATCCTTATCAACCATATAATATAAGAAAGGGCTTTTTTAGTAGTTTTCGAACTAAATTTAATTGGAGTAGTATTTTAAATAATACCCAAAAAACGCTCAATATTATTAATCAAGCAATACCAGTAATATATCAAATTAAACCTATTTGGAACAATACTAAAACAATGTTTAAAATCATGGGTGCTATTAAAGAAGATGATCAAAAGCCAACTAAACAAACTAAGAGTAATACTACTTCTCAAAATATTAACCAGGATTCATACAATAGTCCCCAATTTTTTCTATAAAAAAAGGCTTAGATTATTTATTATCTAATACCTCAATAATTGGTGGAATAATTTGTTTTTTTCGCGATACAATATCTTTTAAAAAGGTCCCTTGTTTTATATCAGGCATATTAAAAGCATCATTTAAAATATGTTTAGATTTAGTGTTATAAATAACATAAGATCCATTAGTAATAATATCGGTTATAAATAATGCTACTAAAACATAGTTATTATTAATTGATATATTATCTAATAATCGTTGATATTCTAAAATATCGTCTTCTTGATAGTTAAAGCTAGTAGTAAATATTTGCCCTACTCCCATCTGTTTATCATCAACATGAAATAATTTAAAATCGTGGAAAATAATTTCTTCCTTCGTTTTATCTTTTAATTCACTTCCAGCTTCAAACATTTGGATACCATATTTTTGATAATCAAGATTTAACATTTTAGCTAAATCTAAAACTGCTAGGCGATCATTCATCGTCGTAGTAGGACTTTTTAATAATAAAGTATCCGAAATAATAGCGGAAAGCATAATACCAGCTATATCAGAAGGAATAGGAATCATTCGTTCTTTAAACATTAAATAAAGGATCGTATTAGTACTACCAACAGCCATATTACGGAAATTAATAGGATTAGATGTCGATATAGTTCCTAAGCGATGATGATCGATAATTTCCATTATTTCAGCATCTTCTAGTCCATCAACACTTTGACTTTCTTCATTATGATCAACTAAAATAACTTTTTTACGTTTATGATCAACAACATCACTCATTCTAAGCATACCTAAACAATAATTATTTTTATCAACAATAGGATAATTGGTATGTTTTAATTTACTAGAAATATCATTAAAATCACTTAAATAATCAAATAAAGTAAAAGTTACGGGATTAGTATTTAAAGAAAGACTATTAATATAATTACATAAATTTATTAATTTAGTAACTTCAAACGTACTTAATGGTGTTTTAATAATATTAACTTTATTTTCTTTGGCTATTTTTAAGTGTTCTAATTTTATTTCTCCTGAACCAACAACAATTAGCAATTTAACTTTGGAATTAACAGCATATTCAATAATACTATGACGATCTCCTACAATTAAAGCTGTCTCTTCATTTAAAGTTATATTATTTAAAAAAGTAGTACTGCGATAAGCTGCTGCCATTATTTTAGCACTTATCTCATCATCAAAACGCAAGACTTCCCTGCCTTGTAAAACTTGCAAAATATTATCATAAGAAGTATAAAGACGATGAAAATCACCTTTAATTAACTCCTTAGCAATTTCTTTTAAAGTAACAATACCTTTTAATTTCTTATTTTCATCAACAATTGGTACTCCACTAGTACCATTATCGATCATATAATTATAACAATCCATTACTGACTTATGTTCTTCAATATAAAAATCTTTATTATAATTAACATCTCTTATTTGTAAGCGAACATCATTTAAATATTTAGGATGTTTAACTTTAAAATAATCTAAAACAAATTTAGTTTCATTATTTAAATGCCCTAATACTCTTGGTTGGGCATTTATTTTTTTATTAATTTCATTAAAATAATAAGACGCTGTAATAGCAGCTACAACTGAATCAGTATCAGGTTTTTTATGACCAAAAACATACACTTTTTCCATTTATTTTTCACCTCGTGCTACTTGACAATAAGGACAATAATAAGTTCCCCTACCACCAACTTTTATTTTTACTATTTCATGTTGACAAATATGACATTTTTCATGTTCACGACAATGGACATTTAATTCATTTTGAAAACGTCCCGTTACCCCTAGATCAGATGTATAACTTCTAATAGTAGTTCCTCCTTGTTCAATAGCTTTTCCTAATACTTTCTTCGTATTAATAATAATATTATCTAAATCATCATCTTGTAATAAATTAACTTTGGTTAAAGGATTAATTTTACTTAAAAATAATATTTCATCAGCATATATATTACCTATACCCGTAATAATACTTTGATCGAGAATAACAGTCTTAATAGGTAGACGTTTTTTAGCATATTTATCTTTTAAATAATTGTTGGTTAATTTAGGATCCCAAGGATCTAATCCTAAGTCCTTAAAAACGCGACAAGAAGCTATTTGGTCTTTATCTATTAATAACATTCTACCAAATTTTCTTGTGTCTTGGTAACGCAGATCAGTTCCATCTGTAAAACTAAAAATAATATGTTCATGCTTATTACGAGGACAGTTATCCGACTTTAAAAAATACTTTCCTTCCATTCGTAAATGTGATAATAATACATAATCATCTAAATGAAAAACTAACCATTTACCATGTCTAGTAATATCATTAATTCTTTGGTTTATAACTTTCTTTTTAAAATCACTAACACTAGGTTCTTCAATGATTTTGTCATAATAAACGTAACATTTGGCAATAACCTTATTTAAAACTTTTCTTTTTAACGTTTCTTTAACTGTTTCCACTTCTGGTAATTCTGGCATAACTTCACCTACTTTGCATCATATAAATTCTTACCTAAACTAATCTCTACTTTTAAAGGCACATCTAATTTATAAGTATTTTCCATAATATTTTTAACAATATCTACTACTTGATCTTGTTCCGAAGTCAAAATATTAAAAACTAATTCATCATGAACTTGAATCAACATTTTGCTTTTCAAACCACGCTTATTAAATTCATTATATATTTCCACCATTGCTTTTTTCAAAATATCTGCACTACTACCTTGAATTGGAGTATTTAAAGCAATTCGTTCTCCACTACTTCTCGTCATATAGTTATGACTACTCAATTCATCAATCGTTCTTTTACGATTCATAATGGTTTTAACATAACCTTTGTCATAAGCATCTTTAATAACACTCGCCATATATTGTTTAATTTCAGGATAACTATTTAAATAATTATCAATAAAATTCTTAGCTGTAACATAATCAATATTTAGATCTTCCCCTAAACCAAAACTACTAATACCATACAAAATACCAAAATTAACAGCTTTAGCTTGATAACGCATATCCTTAGTAACCATATCTTCACTAACGCCAAAAATATCACTTGCTGTTTTAGTATGAATATCTTTACCATTTCTAAAAGCTTCAATTAAATTAGTAGCTTTAGCCATATGAGCAAAAATTCTTAATTCGATCTGTGAATAATCAGAAGAAAGAAGTAAAGAATCTTTCTCAGGAATAAAGGCTTTTCTTATCCATTTACCATATTCTTGCCTAATAGGAATATTTTGCAAATTAGGTTCTTGGGAAGAAAGTCTTCCAGTTCTAGTTAAAGTTTGATTAAAAATAGTATGAATCTTACCATCTTCATGAACCATAGCTAATAGACCCGTAATATAGTTGTTGTTTAATTTAGATAAAAGACGATGTTCTATTATAGCAGGTACTATGGGGTGAATGTCAACTATTTTATCCAGAATTTCTTTACTAGTTGAATAATTTTCAGGTTTAGCTTTCTTAGGATAAGGAATGCCTAATTTAAAAAACAAAACATCAGCTAATTGTCGTGGTGAAGAAATATTAAAATCCATACCAGCATATTCATGAATTTCATCTTCTAAGATTTCGATCTTAGTTGAAAGTTCTTTACCCATAGTCTTTAAGAAATCACAATCAATTCTTATCCCCGTTATTTCCATATCAGCAAGAACAAAAGCTAGTGGTAATTCAATATCTTGATATAAAGCAAAAGCTCCTTCTTTCTTTAATAAATCAATAAGTTCATCCTTAGTATCATAAATAAATTTTACTTTTTTGATAATATTATTGATCATTTGATCCTTATCTGGCATTTTTAATTTATTAGGATTACCAAACGAATCTAAATAAAAGTCGACTTTAAAACCACGATTATTCATTAAATAACCAATATCATCTTTAACATTTTGATTTAATAAATAACCTAAAATCATGGCATCATAAACAAGATTTTTAATTTGGATATTAAAGCGTTGTAACACCACAGTTAATTTTTTAACATCATAAGTATACTTTTCTAAATCAGATTGTAAAAATAGTGGATCCTTTTTTAACACCTCAAAAGGAATATAATAAGCCTTCATGCCATCATAGATTCCTAAGCCAATTGGCGTATCATTATGATAATTATAACCAAAAGTTTCTAAATATATAGCATAATTATTAGTAATATTAATTTTACTTAGATCATCTACCATTTCATAATCAAGATTTATTGGTACATTATGACGAAGATCATCTTTTTTGATATTTATTTTTTTGATTAATGAATAAAACTCCAACTCTTCTAATATTTCAATATAACTTAATGTATCATACCCTTGATATTGTATTTTATCAAAAGAAGTATCAATTGGTACATCTTTATAAATAGTTGCTAGATCATAACTCATAAAAGCATTATCACGATCTACCATTAATTTTTCTTGAACTTTACCTTTGACTTTATCAATATTATCATATAAATTTTTTAAAGACCCATACTCTTTAAGAAGATTAATAGCTGTTTTTTCACCAATACCTTTTACTCCTGGTATATTATCGGATGCATCTCCCATAAGAGCTTTTAAATCAACCATCTTACTAGGTTCAATACCATAAGTATTTAAAAACTCTTGACGATTCATACGAATAAAACCTGTTTGTTTTAGCAATTTAACATCAACTTTATCACTAATTAATTGCAATAAATCTTTATCACTACTTATAATAGTAGCTTCATAATCAGGATCTTCATCAATTTTCTTAGCAAAAGTACCAATGATATCATCAGCTTCATAATTATCAATTTCATAACAAGCAATACCCATGGCTATTACTAATTTCTTAGCTACGGGAAATTGTTCTTTTAACTCATTAGGAGTCTCCCGTCTACCATCTTTATAAACAGCATATTTATCATGACGAAAAGTTTTACCTTTATCAAAAGCAATCATAACATAAGTTGGATTTTCTTCGGTAATGATCTTATTAATCATATTAATAAAACCATATAAAGCATTAGTAGGAAATCCTTTGGAATTTTTCATAATTGTTCCCGTATAAGCCGTTGCATAAAAACTTCTAAATAAAATATTATTACCATCGATCAATATTACTTTTTTCATTTTATCACCTAGTTGTATTATACCAAAAAAAAAAGAACCATAAAAGTGGTTCTTCACTATTCCAATTAACAAAATTTATTCCTCGTTATTAAGCTTCGTAATTTGTTCTAAATAATAATTATCATCATTGTAAACATAAGTAAACTCATAACGATCAGCATAAGATATATAATGTAATTGCTCATATATATTCTTGTTAGTAAAAAGGAAACGTCTTTTTTCAAAGTCACCATAAGCATTACCATCTTTATCAATAAATACAGATCTTACCACAATTTTAACAATATTATCTTCTTTATAAGCTTGACTCATAACAGGAGTAACTGTAATATTATAATCTTTTTTCGGTAAATTATCTATACAAGTAGCATTATACACACTACCATCAAATTTAAACTGCAAAAAAGTTATAAATTGATCATCATAATAATAAATATAAGTAAAATCTTTATGCTCAACTAATTGACGATTAAACACACTTTTTGTTAATTGATCAAAATCAATAATAGGAATTTGAATGATACTATTTGCTCCACAAACTTCTTCCTTACTACTTAATCCCATCTTGGCAATATATTCTTTAAAAGTATTGGTCTTAGTAAGTAAAACTAATAAATAATTATCATCTATATCATTAATATTTATTGCTTCCTTGGAAAATAAATAAGTACTATCATAAAATAACTTTTCTTGTTCTAAAAAAGAAATTCTATTAAATAATTGAACAACTTCAATATTAGAGTTTAAAAGCTCACCATTTTCTTGTAACATTATAGGATCATTTTTTTTATCTACTTCATGTACATCATTATCAATATTAATATCACTAGGTTTATTAGTGTTATCTTCCTGCACAAGTCTTGGTTTAACAAATAAAACAATCAGGAAAGCGAAAATAGCAATGATTGAGAATAACATTATTTGATAAAAACTCTTCTGAATATCCATATTTTCTTGTTTAGAACGTTGAACCGTCCTTTCATAGTTGTCTTGTTTGGGTATTGGTGTTTTTTTCTTCTCTATTTTATTATCTATTTTTCCTTTTTCATTGGCTATTAATTCCTGCCTTATAATTTTTCTTATATCATCTATATCTTTCTTTCTCATAATAATTCCTTTAATTTACATTAATTAATATTTATTATTTTTTATTTTGGGATAATGATGTTTGAACATTACTTAATATTTGACTTATTTTATCAGTTGATATTTTAGAACGATCTAAAATTTCACCTGAATCACTTAATTTTTGTATTTCACTTACAATACTATTTTTTACTTCATTAACTTCAATCGTATTTTTATTTGGTAATTGCTCATGAACTTTTTGGGCAAGCTGATCAATGACAGTTGGTTTTGCATTATTATTATTAAACGTACTCAAATCTTGGTTAGAATTAACGTTAGCGGATAAATCAAAAGTAGTTGTTCCGTCGATGTTATTACTTTCAAAATTATGTAAAATATTTTCTACATCACCAGCTGTAAATGTATTATTGTTGTTTACAGTAGGCTCGCTTTGATCATTGTCGTGCTTAGGCTCATTAACATTATCGCCACCAGAAGAACCACTATCGGATGTATAACTAGGAGTTCCCGTCAAACTAGATGTAGTAGCAGTATAACGTGGAGCTGATCCTTGAATCGAAGAAGCATTAGAAATTGGCGATAAAATACTTTGACCAAAAGCTGTAGACGTTGCTTGTGAAACACTTTGAGTAACAGAAGCATAACCTCCTTGCATAGAAGATATATTCATTCCTATACCTGAACTAAGTGTGGTCATCGCCTTACTATCATTAGCAAATCCTTTGGCAAAGCCTTTGAATGAACCACTTGCTTTAAAGCCGCCATTACTTGCAGCATAGCTACCAACACTAGTTAAACCACTACCAACAGAAGATGCACCAGCATACCATTTTTGTTTACCTAATAATTCTTTTTGTTCCCCTATTTGCTGTTTAGCATATTTAGTTCCAACCTTAGCCATAGCAAATCCTTTGGCAACATTTACTCCTTGATTAACAATACCTGTAATTGTTTCATTTTCTTGAAAATCAAAACCAGTTATATTGGATAAAATTTTGGGTAAATCTTTTAAGAAAGCATACAAAGCTAATATTATTAAAGTTTTTAACAAATTATCTGTTCCTGATTGACCATTAATTGCAACATTTATAAGAGAAACCTCGCCACTGGCGGTTGGAACACCATTTTGCAAAAAATAACATACTAAAACACCAACCCAAATAGTTAAAACCCGAACAAACATCAATAAATAAATTGATAAAGTTGTATTAGTCCACTTTTTCATTTGCTCTTCTTTTGATGGATCTAGCATATAACTAGTAATAACAAAAGGAGCCATCAACTGCATAAGAACTAATTTAAAGGCACGTAAAAGTACTTCTAAGGAGAATTTAATTAACATTATAAGAAAAGCTGCAATAGCCATAGTCGATATGACAGGAACATAATTAAAGACAAATGTATCACCTTCTTTCGTGTTAATCTTATCTTCCGATAAAGAATCCACTGATAAATACTTATCAATTTGCTCAAAATTGCTATATAAGTTAGGAAAAGATTCTGGTTCTATTCCCGAATTCCAATTGAAAAAACCTCTAAAAATCATAACGCTGACCCTTTTACCAGGATCTCTATTATTTATTATCTCCCTATATTGCTGATCATTAAGAACCATTTTTTCAATAACATGATCTGATATAATTGCACTTTGCAATCTTCTAGCTACACCAAATATAGTAGGTATCATAATAATTATAATAGATCCGATGATAAACCTTTTTACTAATGTTTGGGCTCCTAACTTATCATCTAAAAACATTTCAGGATTGACCATATATTTTATAGATATAACAACCACTTTAAAAAAGATAACTATACCTATAACAATATAAACTTTATTTAATAGTTCTTTAACTAGTGAAGGAGTAAACAAAGTCCCATTAATTATTTGAATAAAATAATTATAAACTTGATTGGAATAAGCAATTAATTGCTTATCAATTCCAATACAAATTTCTCTTGCTTGTTTTATAAGCCATTTTACATTAGTTAGATCTTCTAGACGTTGTTCCATTTTCTCTAAGAGCTCTGCTTGATCATTCAGTTGCCCTATCATTGTCCCTATTTGGGCAATAACACCTACGATTGCTAATGCTGCCGCCATATATAAATCACCTCGCTACATTACATACTATCAATCAACTATACATTGAATTTGCCCAATATCAACTTTGGATACTTTCATAATTTCAATGAAAACTTTGGTTAAAAGTGGTGCAAAAAAGAAGAACACTAATATAATTAATCTTATAAAAATAATTTTCTTTTTTTTAGGTAATTCTTCATCTAAATTTCCTGATACAACCATTTTACCTATATCAAAGCCAATTAAAACAATCATTAAACCAGGAACAATTATTTGTAACCACCCAATAATTTCTTTTATTATGTTAACAGTATTATTACCTAATAGTTCACACACTCTATTATCCGATGATGTACTTTCATCTTCAACATTACCATCGCCGATAAAATCTAGTTTAACACAAGCTTTATTATTATTATGCTCACGACAGCTTTGACCATAAGACAGTAAATTTATATAATAATTAGTACTATTATAGCTAACGCTAGAAGAACCACCAACACTATTAGGAGCCAAGCTATTTACATAAATTGACTCTTTTAAACAATTAGCATATGACGTTTGACGATTACAAATAGATCCTTCGCCATTGATATTATTAACTCGGGAAACGACCCCACCCATTTCAAACAGTGCTACATTATCATAAAAATAAAGTTTAGCCGGTTGACTAGTAGTATGATCATCCTCTACATGAACAGCATAATTATAAATTAAATCAGCTTTTTTGCTAGTATTAAGATAATATCTTTCAAAGGTAAGAGGATATTTTTTGGCTTTGGAAAAAGTATCAATTGAATGATCACTGCCGTCAACTGCCTCTTTAAAAGCAGAGAGTAATGCATTTTTTTCATCGGATTCAAAAGGCCAGTTCAAAATTCCACCATTAATATTAGTAAATGTGTATAGATAATAATCTTCTTCTGTATAATCTAGAAGATCGTCAGTTGGGTCATTGTCTTCATAAATTTCACCAGTAATAACAGTTCCTTCAAGTTTAGTTAAATTTAAAGGACAATGTTCACCACCAAGCCACTTAGAATAACGATATTCTATGATATTACCATTTTCATCAAATATATTAGAAACATTATCGGGTACAATAAAAAGATAATTAGAATTAACATCTGATATATCATTATACCCCTTTCTAAAAAACATTTTATCGTAATCAACGGTAAATAACGAACCGTCAGCATAAGTGCACTCTAAAACAAAATCTTTATCCTCAAGCGTTAAATTTGCTGCTTTAACAGGTATGACATTAATAGAAAAAATGAATATAATATATAAAAAAGCATATAATATTTTTTTATTCATCTTACCACTCCTATTATACTATTCTATATATCCTATTATACCCCCCCCCCCTACGTGTTTTGCAAGCACAAATTGCACTTCTTCGAAAAATTTACAATTTGTAAATAATGGAAGCAAAAAAAATCAAAGAATTTTACAAACTCTTTGGTTTTTCTTCACTTGTATATTCAGGAGTACCATTATTTTCTTTTGCGTGATCCATAATATTTTTGATATCATCCCTTAAAGATTTAATAGATTCATCTCGCATTTCAATTGATTTTTTTAACCTAATATTTTCAGCATCCAAATCATTAATTTTCTTTTGATATTCTACCAATTTATTGCTATTAGCCTTTTCTTTCTCTTGTTCTTCTTTCGTATCTAATAACTTTAATTCGTTTTCAAAATTATTGGTATCATATGATTTGCCATTATATGATATTTTAGCTGAAATACCTGTCTTTTTACAAACCATCAATTTAAATGCTACATCATAGATAGTGTCGTTATTTTTATTGGTTATTGTTAACATTTCAGAATCATCATTATCTTTTGCAAATTTAACATCCAATCGATCTAATATTTCTTGACGTGTTTTTTCGTTTAATTTTTCATCACCATTTAAAAGTTCAGCAGCAGCATTAGCTGTTTTTAAAAAGTCCTTTTTTAATCCTTGATTTTTTAAAGAAACACCATCTAACACTCCTTGCAAATAAGTTTCACCTTTATTTAAAGCATCATCACCGATAAGAGGTTTATAAGTATCTACAATATGCTTTCTAACATATTTACCATTAGTCTTAATTAAACTGTCATAAACACTGTTCATAGCATTAGTAATTTCTTCAACAGTACAATTTTTACGGCTAGCTACCATATCAGGATCATTAATTTTATCATAAAGACAATTAATAACATCTGCTAAATCAACATGAATAGATTCGTCTAATTTCTTTTTCAAAACAAAGGATAATTCGCGCATTATTTGATTATTGGAAAAGAAACTCATACTTGTTTCTTTTTGATCCATTGTTGGATCATCAACTGTTCCTTTTGGAGATTTACTTTGGTCTTCATACTCAGTTAAATCAATATATCCGTTCTTAACAAATGGTTTTAATGCTGGATCATTAAAAATATCAGTAGTAAATATCGGCTTTTTATTATCTTTATCATTTGAATCTTTATGTGGTTGATCATCTACTGCTTCTTTGTCTTCTTTTTTATCATCAAGTCCTTTTTCAGCATCGACTTTACTAATGATAGAAGTTATTTTAGCATTTGTAATTATATCATAACCTCTTGAATAATATTCGGAAATTGTTTGTTGCCAATTTGTGTCCAAAAATGCAACAAGCTGTTCTTCGGAATATCTTTTTTGTAAATTAGATAAATATCGTTCTAAACGTTCTTGTTTTTTATTTTGTAAAACCGGATCCTCAAAAGTAATAGCAACACCAGTATAACGATAAATAGTCTCAATTTTTTCATTAATTGATAAATCCCTAATATCAATAGTTTCACCAGTATCTTTTGCAACAATAAATTCAGACGATAAATTATATTCTGGTAATTTTTCTTCATTATTTATTTGCTTAACAGAAGCCTGTTTTCTTAAAATCAAATCTCTTTCGGCGTCAATAACACCTTGCTCCTCAATCAATT
Source organism: uncultured Bacilli bacterium (assembly GCA_947628525.1). Lineage (GTDB taxonomy): Bacteria > Bacillota_I > Bacilli_A > RF39 > UBA660 > RGIG3091. The sequence continues at coordinate 6,230 of CANRAE010000003.1, read as the reverse complement.
CCTTTGTTAATCCTTTTTCCAGTTTACATTTTAAATTACATTCACGCAAATCAAGTTTTAATAAATCCATATTATATTGTAAATCATCAATTTTAACAGGATCAGTCGTATTTTCCAAAAGGTCTTGGATTATGTTTATTTTATTTAAAATTTCATCAACTTCTGTTATCAAATTCATATTATACACCACCTATTATTTTATAACTTATCACACTATTATTATAAATTCAAGATTTTTAGCAAAAAAAGAATAATAAAGATCACTACTTTATCATTCTTATAGTTTCAGTATTAACTCTTAGGTGTTGTCCTTGGTCCAGTACCTGGGGCAGGACTTCCTGTTGGCGCACTTGATCCACTACTTGGGGCAGAACTTCCTGTTGGCGTACTTGATCCAGTACCTGGGGCAGGACTTCCTGTTGGCGCACTTGATCCACTACTTGGGGCAGAACTTCCAGATTTACCTAACCAAGCCATACTATTATCAACCATTGTTGATATATCATTAGCCATTTGTTCTTGAAGTTGACTATTTCTTGCTTGCTGCTGCTTACTTTCTTTTGCTTCAGCCTTTTGCTTACGTTCACTTGCATTTCTAGTAGCACCTGAAAATCCTTTATATATGTTACCACCGACACTAGTTGACTGAGCAGCTGCACTACCCATTCCTTTTACAGCACCTACCATAGAATTAGCGGTCTCAATACCAGAACTAGCAACAGCTCCTTTAGACATATTCTTTAGCGATGATCTTCCTTCTTTCAACTTTGAATTTTCCGAAATAACCTGTGCTTTAGCATCTTTTCTTTTTAGACTTGGATCTGCCTGCATCTTTTCAGTAGCTTGTTTTCTTACATTATGCCAGCCAGCAAATCCCATTCCCATTTGCTGTTTTGCCTCTTTTTTACTTAGACCACCATTTTCGTCTCTAAATTTGTTAAGTGCAGACCTACGTTGCATCGTATTTTGAAGTCCTGCTTTTTGTATTGCCTTAGCCGCACCAAAAGCTCCACCTAATGCTGCACCGCCAGCTGAAAGAGCGCTCATACCAAGTCCTTTTGCAATTCCACCAACGGATTTTAAGAAGCCAGTAGCTGATGATTCTTGTTCTAAATCGAGCCCAAATATTTGGCCAATTAACTTTGGAAGATCTTTCATAAATCCAAGTAATCCTATAACGATCAAAGCTTTCAACAAATAATCTTTTGTAACTAATAAAGATCCATTTGAATATTTAGGAAAAGTATTATTCATTAATGTCATAACAAACACTACAAACCAAACGGCAAGCAATCTAACAAAAAGCATAAAATAAGTACTTAAACAGGCTTGTTTCCAATTTTTAAAAACACCATCTTCTGAGCCATTAACAATATATTCAACCATAGCCACAGGAGCTAACATTTGATATAAAAATAATTTAAAAAATCTAACCACTACATCCAAACAATATTGTAGCATTAAAAACAGAACATAACCTAAAGTCAAAGTTGAAATGATAAAAAAGTAGCCATATTCATATCCGGAATAACCATTTAAAAATCCTCCTGTATTAAGATCAATTGATGATAAATCCCCTTTGATAAGAGCATGTTCATATTGTTCTTGTGTTTTTTGTGATGCATTTTGATTAGGGTTAAGAAAGCCAGCTAAAACAGTTGTACCGATCTTGGCACCACCATCTTCAATATTATATTTTACTTGAGCCAGCATATCAGCTGGGAACACTATTTGTTGAATCACTTGATCTTCTATTATCGATGACTGCAATTTTATGGCCCAATCGAAAATAGTAGGAATCAAAATAATCCCAAGTGCCCCTATAATAACGCGATAAATTAGTTTATCAGCACCCACTTTTTGATCACTTAAAAGTTCAGGATTAATTAAGTATCTTACAACTAACATAGCTATTCTAAAAAATACAATTATACCTATAAATAAATATATATTCTTTAGTACTGCATTAACGACAGCTTCGTTAAACAAATTGCCCTCAATTAATGTCATAAAATATTTATATATATATCCTATAAAAGAAACAAAGGTAGTATCAATCCAAAAACAAATCCCACGTATTAAATATACAATTCCGCCCTGAACGAGCCAAACAACCAATCCCATTTCAGAAGCAGACATTATCATAGATAATACTCTTTGTGCAGCTGCAAAAAAGTCAACCATATAATCACCTCATTTTAATATTGTTTTTTAGAAACGCTGTTGTTACCAATTACTTTGCGATTTATTTTGCTTCCATGCAATGATCACCATAACATGGTTTAGGATCAGCAACAGGTGGTTCTTCCTCAATAGATGCATCTGTTTCAAATAAACAATCTATATACAATATTGCATCCGAATTTTTAGCACCACTTGTTTTAAGAAGAGTGATAAACAGTCTAACAAATATTGGCAAGAAGAAAAATACTAGCATAATAATTAAACGATAAATAATAGTTTTCTTTTTCTTAGGCAATTCTTCTTCTAAATTACCAGAAACAACAATTTTACCAATATCAATACCAGTTAAAATAATAGTAATTGCCGGTACACCAATTTGTAATGCTTGAATAATTAAACGCAAATACTTAGAAGTTTTTCCTAATCTTTTTTCACATAAACTATTATCAATTGTTGATGAAGAATCATCTATTGGATCAGTTAATACATAATGCTCTGTTAATTGACTTCTAGGATAATCTTCTTGCCCTAATTTATTAGCAGTAGCTACTTTGTATCTTATTGCATCAAAAGAATATGATAAAGACGAACTACTGTTTTTTGAGGGAATCGGCTCCGCCACATTTATATAAATATCATCAATTTTTTCATCTTTATATCCTTCATTAGGCTTAACTACGTATCTTCCATTAACTTTACTAACAATGGCTCCTGGAAAAGCATAAGTAGAGCCATCTAAATACGTGGTTCTCCCATCTTTTTCAAGAAAAGTATGATTATTATCATAAGAAAAAATCTTTATATAGCTATTAGAGGAAGCCGCTTGTTTGGCAGTACCATTATCTTTTATATAGTAAAGTGTTACTTTTGGATCTGGTGCGTCACCATTAAAGGTAATACTTTCTGACACCAAGAGATATGGGTTATTATTTGCTTTATTTATTGCACTTTTAGCTTTTTCATAATTCTCGTCGGTTTCAGTACCCCAAAATGCATACCATCCATTGGTTCTTGCATTAAATTCTTCGCATTTGTCGTCTGTACATGCTTTAAATTTTTCACCGAATTTATAAAAATTTGTATCATCAAACTTGGCCATATACATCTCTGTTTGACAGCGATATGCTCCATCAGATACATTTCTAATACCTAACTGATTTTTAAATTCGTAAGCTCCGCCTCCGTTAGCTTCACTATTTGCAACACCATGTAAATTATAAGGAGTCCTATTTGTAATTATACTTCCATCATAAAATTCTAATGTATATAATCCTCCATCATCATAAATGCACTCTAATGTATATGAACCATCAGGTAACACATATGCTTTTACCATTTTAGGATTTATAAAAAATAAAAATAAACAGATAAAACAAAATATTAAAAAATTTTTTTTCATTTATAACACCTATCCTATTATTACAAATATATTATATTTGGTTTTATAATTGTAATCAAGTAACTTTTTAATAAAAAACAAAAAAAGACAACATTTGTTATCTTTTATCGGTTCTACCTACTAAATAATCTAATGATACATTAAATATATTAGCTAAATCAATTAACGTATCAATTGATGGGGTTCTTACTTCTTTTTCATAACAACAAACACTCACTTTACCAACATGAATTATTTTAGCTAATTGTTCTTGGGTTAAATTTTTCTCTTTACGTAAAGTTTTTAATCTTTCACCTAACTTCATAAAATTTTCTCCTCTTATACTATTAGTACCTATAAGTACTATAACATCGTCATAAGTTAAAAGTCAACAAAAAAGATTAACTTATCGTTAACCATTTTCTTTTTGATAATCACAATTACTACATTTAATTTTTTTACTTTTTGTAACTAATAATTCTCCACAATTAGGGCATATTTCTCCTGTTGGTAAATCCCATACTGCTACTTTACATTTAGGATAATTACTGCACCCATAAAAGATTTTACCTTTTCTAGTTGTTTTCTCTATAATATTTCCTCCACACTTTGGACATTTACAAATATTATTAACTTCTTTTTCTTCTTTTTTGATATATTTACATTCTGGATAATTACTACATGCAATAAACTCACCAAATTTGCCTTTTCTAATAACTAATGGATTACCACAATTAGGACACAATTCCCCAGTCGTTTCAGCTTTTTTCTTTTCCATCTTTTTAAAAGCTTCATTTACTTCTGGTTCAAATTTATCATAAAAAGTTCTTAATATATTTAAAGATTCTTTATCCCCTTCGGCAATTTTATCTAAATCTTCTTCCATATCTTTGGTATATTCGACATTAATTAAATCAGCAAAATATTCTTGCAATCTATCTGTTGTTTCAATACCAATAGCAGTCGGCTTAAATTTTTTATCTTCTAAGGTTACATACTCTCTTTCTTTAATAGTATCAATTGTTTTAGCATAAGTTGAAGGCCTTCCTATACCTAAATCTTCCATCTCTTTGATCAATTTAGCTTCGGTATAACGACTTGGTGGTTGTGTAAAATGTTGTTCTTTTTCTATTTTATTAGTTGTTAAGATATCATTTATTTGAAAGTTAGGTAAAATTTTATCTTCTTTCTTTTCATAATCTTTATAAACTTTTAAATATCCTTCATAAATAAGTACTTGCCCTGTTGCTTTAAATTTATATTGATTATTATCTAATATAACCGTAGTAGCATTAACCTTAGCATCAGCCATAATACTAGCTAAAGCTCGATAATAGATCATAGCATATAATTTATATTCATCATTTGTTAAGTATTTTTTAACACTTAAAGGAGTACGATTAACACTAGTAGGTCTTATAGCTTCATGAGCATCTTGAACATTATCTTTTTTCTTAGTCGTCTTAACATAACCAACATATTCCCGACCATATTCTTTATCAATATAAGCATAACCACTTTTAATAAATTCATCACTTAAACGAATAGAATCTGTTCTCATATAAGTAATAAGTCCAACAGTTTCGTTTTCCAAATCAATTCCTTCATATAACTTTTGGGCAATACTCATGGTTTTCTTCGCTGTAAAATTTAATTTAGTAGATGCTTCTTGTTGTAAAGTACTGGTTATAAATGGTGGCTTAGCTTTTTTATTTTTTTCTTTGGAGTCAATACTTTCAATTTGAAATTTTTCACTTAATTGTTGCAATATTTGGTCGGCTTCTACTTCGGAATGTATTTCAATATCTTGATCATGATAGCGGAATAATTCAGCACTGAAATCATCTAAATCTTCAAAAATACCTGTAATAGTCCAATATTCTTCTTTTTGAAAGCTTTCTATTTCTCTTTCACGATCGACAACTAATTTTAAGGCTACACTTTGAACACGTCCAGCACTTTTACCCCCGGTCTTAGATTGCATTAAACGTGATAATCTAAATCCTATGATACGATCTAAAATTCTTCTTGTTTCTTGACTATGTACTAAATTATCATCTATTTTTCTAGGCTTTTTAAAGGCTTCTATAACTTTATCTTTGGTAATTTCATGAAATAAAACACGTTCATAATCTTGATCTTTTATGCCAAGAGCATCTTTTAAATGCCAACTAATAGCTTCTCCCTCACGGTCTGGGTCAGTTGCTAAATAGATCTTATTACTATCTTTAATATCTTTTTTTAATTCACTAATTACTTTCTTCTTACCGGCAATAGGAATATAATTAGGTTTAAAATCATTATCTATATCTACACCTAATCCATATTTACCAGTTGTAGCTAAATCTCTTATATGTCCTTTTGATGACACTACTTTATAGTCTTTACCTAAATATTTTTCGATCGTTTTACTTTTACTTGGGGACTCTACAATTACTAAGTTTTTAGTCATGCCGACACTTCCTTTTCTTTTATATTTATACTAATTAATAATAATTTTGTCAATAATATAATCAATATACTATTCTATATTTATATTATTATATATATTAATATTTTTTCCTAAAAAAAGAATTCTTTTAATAGAATTCGGTTCTTAAACATTAAGGAGTGGTGAAAGAAATTTTACCACTCTTTAAAATACAAAAAAAAGACATTACAACACAAA
>CANRAE010000002.1 GCA_947628525.1 uncultured Bacilli bacterium | reverse complement strand
TGTTGTAATGTCTTTTTTTTGTATTTTAAAGAGTGGTAAAATTTCTTTCACCACTCCTTAATGTTTAAGAACCTTTTTTTTTAACAAAGTTTTTAATTACTATCTTTTACTATATACAGGTACAGGAGCATCATTTCCAAGAGCATCATTGTTAACTTGTTGTAACATATCTTCCCAAGAAACATTTTCACCAATATCTGGCTCACCATTTTTACCAATACCTGGCTCAACGTTTGAGTAACCATCTACAAATGGATCAAGTGGGTCAAATGGTAACTCACCAGGAACCTGATAATCAGGATCTAAATTTGGATCATAGTCATCATCTTGGTTGTCTTCACCTTTATTACCTTCACCTGTACCTGGCTGATTTTCGTCTTGCTTATTTTCTTCTTTATTATCTTCTTCTGTCCATTCACTTTGAATAGCATCATAAGCTTGCTTTGCTGCTTCTTTTACAATTCTAGCCCCTTCGGTTCTAGCGTTGTCCAACTCTTGGTTTAATTCAGCAACAAAAGTATCTTTGTAATTATTTTGTAATACAACATTTTGCCAATTACTTCCATACTTATCTTTCAAATAAGCTTTACCTTCATTTGATAAAGATTCTAATGCTTGTTTTGCTTCATTAGCCTCTTTATTTAAACGCTCTTGAACTTGATTATCATTGCCATTAATCTCAGGTGCACCATCACCAAAAGCCCCAGCATATGCAACTATATTGAATAAAGATTTATTACTTGTATCAATAACTTGACCATCATAAGAATTGATAATGGTTTTATTGTAATGGTAAGCTCCTTTTTCTTCAACATAATCGTTAGCATCAAGAATAGCTTGTAATTGCAATGCAGCAAACATATCATCTGTCTCTTCTAAAATAGCTTCTTGTCTATTGGCTTCTTCTTTTTCACTGGCTGTTAAATCTTCTTTATTTACTTGTTGTTCTGTTGTTGAAGTATTGGTACCAGTAACAGTGCCATGTTCTTTAATTACTTTATCTTGTTCTTCGCTTGGTAATTTATCAAATTGTTCTTTATCAACAACTGTATTACCCTCTTCATCTTTACCAACGATAACCTCATCATTTTTATCTAATTGTTGATTAGGTAAAAATCTATGATTAATCAATTGAATAATATCGCTATGTTCTAGTACACCTACTTCACGATTTAAAAGTTCAGCCAAATTATTTTCTAATACATTTAAGTTTTCTAAATTTGCTAATTCTTTTTCATATCGTTCTGTATCTGTATTATATATAGCTGATGTTGCACTTCTTTTTAATTCATAATCTCTAAATGTAGATTCAAAACTATTTCTAGCTGATGCACACAAACTCTTATCGTTAAGTTCCTTTAATAGTGTTGTGTCCATCATTGCGTCATCTAATGTTTCATTATTTTCAATTAAAGTTGCTCTTTTTGTACCAACTTCAATATATCCTTCTTTATGTTCTTGTCTTTCACTATCACTTACATTATGAACTTCATTATATTCTGGAACATTACGTGTTCTTAGAACATTAGCATAATGCATTGATGTAGCTAACCAAGATACATAACCATTATGTGAGTTATATTCACCATTTTTTCCACCATATGTATAACTATCGTATAAAGCTTTTATAACCTTATCAGAAGCTTCGATTGATGGATTAGCATTAAAATCAAGAATAACTTGCTCATGTTTTTCAAAAAAAGCATGATCACTATCACTATCAATTAAAGTAGTTATACCAATAGGTTCAACTGCATTCATATAATAAGTTGAAAGTTTTAAATACAAGTTATTCATTTCTTTTTCTATACTAGCAGTATCTAATGATAAATTACCTATTTTACTAGTAGTACCAAAGATTTTTAATAACTGTTCACCAGAATAATTATTTAAGGTAATTTTAGCTGCTATTAATTCTTCGGCAGTAAATTGTAATTGTGTATCACCATCAGCATTTAATTTAAAATTATTATCTTTTGATGCTTTATCATTCATATCTTTTAAAGTGCCATATACATCATTAAAGAAAGCTTTACCCTCTTCATTTAAACTGTCAATCAACTTTTGAATATCAGCATCCCAAATATCATCTATTTCATTATTCGTATCGGTTGGTGTTACTTCCTTTTGAGCAGCAACACCCGCTAATATACCAAGTACACCAACGCCAGCTCCACCCAAAGCAGCTATTCTTTTTTGTTTACGATAATCTTTTACGTCACCAGTTAAATATAATGGTTCAGTAACTTCAACCGGATCAGGAGTAACATCTATACCATATTTTTCAAGTTCAGGATTCTTATTAGTACATATTAATAATATCCCTTCTTTTCTAGCCTCATCGATATTAGCAACACCATGTTCAACTAAATAATCATTTACTAAGGAACGATGCTTTTTAACATCAAACTTTTCTTCACTTATAACTTTATTATTTATGGTATCCACTTTATAAATTTTATCAAAAATTATTTTACCATCAGCATTTTTAGTAGTAGTAATAATTAATTTTTCTTTAATTTTTGGTGGCTCAGGTTCAATTGGATATGAATATTTTTTTAACTCTTCTGAATCTGGTGCTACTATTGAATAAGCACCATCTTTAATAGCCTCTTCTAGTGATGAATATCCATATTTCTTTAATATATCAGTTATAAACTTTTCATGTTTATTAGCATCATATGGTTCAGAAACCAATATACTATTTCTATCGATATCCACTAAATAAAAGGTATCAAAATAAGGTTCACCTTTAAGTTCATCATAATTGTAAGTTACTAATATTTTAATATTTTCTTTCATACATATCTCCTTCTAACCAACCAATCTATAATTACCCGTCATTTTATATCCTTGTGAAATTAATGTTAAATCATTATAAGTACTCCATTTAATATCATTATAAGCAGCATTTAATAAAGTACGATATCTAATTTGATATTTATAAACAGTATCTTCAACACGAATTTTTTCATATCCAGCAATTATTTCCAAAGTATTAAATACTTTTATAGGTTTTTGTTCATAATTACTACATTTAACTGTTACACCATTTGATGAAACAATTGTATCTTCGGCTGTTACCGTTGAAACGTTACGTGAATATTTTTTCCATAAAGTATATCCTGGGGTTGTAGTACATCCACCATTACATTCGTCAGACTCAATATTAACTAATTCATATTTATACATTAAAGTATCAGTTGGAACTGTTGAGCTAGGAATTTGAACATATTGTTGAAATACCCAACCATCAGCAACTTTTATAGCATAAGTTTTAGTCGTTGTTGTTTGACTACGATAATAATTATATCCAGCACATGTTTTAACAGCTACACTATCAGATTCCATTAATCTATTAACATATATTGGAGATCCATTTCTATATTTATAGGTTGTTGATTTACCTAGATCTTTTGTCTCAGATAAACCATCACTTGATATTCCCCATTTAGGAGCATTACTTGGATCATACTCTTTCGTTGTCCAATTTCCCCAATTACTATAAGTAGCATCTATATGTTTCATATATTCGTACTCATATGTTAAGGCAACTTTAGTAATAGTTATATCACAAGTATTAGTATTACCAGCATTATCTTTTACATATCCACGAATTGTATGTGTTCCATTATTAGTTATAGTTATTCTATCACTACTATTATATGTTGGATTATTACCAGCAGATATACCATAAGCTCCAACACCACTAGTAGCATCAGTTCTATTTCTAAATCCTACTACAACATTACTTGTATAGTTACCAGAATTATTCTTAGTACCACTTAATACAACTAAATTACAATTAGGTTTAGTAGCATCTCTTTTTACGGTAATACTACAAGTAGCTGTATGACCATTAGAATCTTTTACATATCCTTTAACAACATATATTCCATCATTTTTCAATTCATAGGTTGATGAATTGTTATATACTGGTGCTGTTCCAATTCCAAATGAAGTAATAGTAGCACCATTAGTTGTTGTTTTAGATTTAAATCCAACAGTTACATTAGAAACATACCAATTATTAGTTCCTAAATTACCACTTTTAATTTCAAGGTTACAAGATGGTACAGAATCATTTTTAGAAGCATTTCGTTTAACAGTTAAATCACAAGTTTTAGTATGTCCAGCAGCATCTTTAACGTAACCATAAACAGTTGTCGAACCATTAGTATTAACAGTATAACGATCGTTACTGTTGTAATTTGGCTTAGCTGTTGTACCCATTCCAAATTGTTTAACACCACTAGTAGCATCAGTTCTAGATGAGAAACCAACAACAACATCATTTATATATGATCCATCAGATCCAACACTTCCGCTTAAAACGGTTAAGCCACATGATGGAGCTACTGTATCTCTTTTTACATCAATACTACAAACTGCTGTTTTACCATTAGAATCTTTAACAAATCCATAAACAGTTGTAACCCCGTCTTTATTAACAGTATAAGAATCTTTGCCATCATAGTTATTAGATAATCCTATACCATAATTAGTAATTTTAGCATTATTAGTAGCCGTCTTACTCTTAAACTTAACTACGACATCACCTACATACCAGCCGTTTTCACCAGCTTTACCTGAGGCAATAGTTAAACTACAAGAAGGTCCACCAACAACAGCAACATCACCGCCACCATTGTTACCTGGATTTTTATCATCGTCTTTTTTCTCTTCTTTCTTTTCACAAACATCGGTTGTACAATATGAATAGCATCCTAAATAAACGACAATTTCATCTTCTTCATCTTTACATTTCAAATGAACAGTAAGTAAATACTCTGTCTCCAATTTTTCAATCGTAACATAAGACTCATCTACATCACATGTCTCACCATTCTTATCAGTAAAAGGTAATAAAAGTTTAAGCTCTAACATTTCTTCCAAAGTTAAAGTCTTCTTTTCCCCTACTTTTTGCGGTAATCTTTCAGTCGTAAAATAATTAATAGCCGCATCTTTCATAGTTTGAACATTAGCATTAAATATAGTATTGTTTATACCTTTCATATTTGGTATTGGTAATAACCACATTAAAAGTAAAACAAATATTACAATTAATACTAGTTTAATTAGGAAATCTCTTATTGGAAATCCTTTTTTTTCTTCATATTCAGTATACATTATTATTCCCCCTTAACGTTATGTTGCATATTATAGCATTTTTTGCTCGTTATGTCAAGCTTACTCGTTAACTTGACAACTGTACATCCCGGATTAAACATATCCAATCCATACTCCTTTACTTTTTTGTCATTTCTTAGCACTTTATGCACTTCCTTTTTTAATATTCCTTCACCTATTCCATGAACAATCAATATTGTCATGTTACCTAATTTATAATTATCTTCCAAAAAATTTTTAACAAGAATGCGCGTTATTTCTCGATTTTCACCATGCAAATCTAATTTAGGAAGATTTTCTTGACCCCACACACTTATCATATCTTCTCATAACTTCTTCTAACGTAGGAATAGAATATTGCCCACCTATTCTGGTAACTGACAAAGCTCCTGAAATATTAGCTATTTGCAAGGTTTTGATCATGTCATAATTATTGGCAATAGCATACGTAAACGCTCCATGAAAGATATCCCCCGCACCCGTAGTATCAATAGCTTTCATTTTAAGCGTTGGCACAATTTTATAACCATTATCATAAACAAAGCATCCTTTGTCTTCGAGCGTAATTATAATTTTATTATTAAAGTTTTTTTGCAAAATATTATAGATTACAATTAACGATGGCAAGTTGTTAAAATCCACTTTTCTTTGCGTAAACTCTTCGGCAAAATCTTTGGAACATGCTACATAATCTACTTGTTTAGCAAGTTCAATCGTTGCTTCTTTTAAAGATCCCGCATCAATGATTTTTATGGCTTCGGGATTATTTTTTATAACTTGTTCAGCAAACTCACGTTCATAACCATCAAGTAAAATAACATCAAACTTCTCCGTTACTTCCATATTATCAAGTTTTAATTCATGATCACGATTAGTAACAATTGTCCTACTACCAATAGTTGTATTTACCAAAATGTAACTTGATGTCGTACGACATGGTTTTTTTTCCAAATATTTGGTATTAATACCAATTTTGTCTAATTCTTGTTGAATCATATCACCATAATAATCATCTCCAACAACCCCAGCAAAATATGTTTCTACTCCCCATTTTGCTAGCAAATAAGCGCAATTACAAGCACTACCTCCTATACACTCTATTTTATCACTTGACCTTGTCTTTTTATTCTCAATTGGAAAGTGATCTAACGGCAACGTAATATCATAAGCAGCTTGACCAATACATATTGCTTTCATACCTTATCACCTTTATATAATTATAGCAAATGAACTATAAGTTTTAAAGTCTTTTTTTATAAATTAATCTTTACTTGTCATATCATTTGTTAAGATCCATACTTGATCATCATTTTGTCCTATGGTTTTGACTGTGTTTTTTAGTTTAATTAACATACGAACACCGTATACACCAACTTGATTAGAGGCAACTGTTCCACCTTCTGTAACATACCACATATTATAAGTATTATTTTTACTAGCTAACCAATATGGATTACCTACTTTAATTAAATCATCGGTAATTTTTTTATAACTAGTATCACTGCCATAATATGAATCAATATCCTCCTTGGATAAAATTTTAACACTCTCGGCAAATTGATTATCCAAATAATAATCAAAATTAAAATTCTCATCTTGACCACTTAATATTTTTAAACTACGATCAGTATTTCCAGCTCCATAACCATGATAGTAACACATTGATAAGCCATCTTGAATTAAAATAACACTATTATCTTCTATTTTAAAAACACGCCAACCAGACATAGTAACATCATTATAACCACAATTAACACTATTATTTCTTGATGCGTTTTCAGTATAACCACCAAAAGTATAAGCTACTTGCCGATTAGGAACATTAACACTCTTATCCCATACCCCTGCATTATATTCCACATAATCACCTATATGTACCTTTTCATTAAGTGGATATAACTTAGGCTTACGCTCAAAATCAATCGTAATTACTCCGCCACCAATTAATGATAATAAAATTCCTAAGATAATAAAAATAATGGAAATAATAATAACAATAATTGAGCCCGTATTTTTTTTACCTTTTTGAGCTTTTTTTAAAGCCTTTTTATCTTGGCGTTTTTGCTTTTTAGCAACTTTCTTTTCTTTTTTTAATTGTTTTTTATTTTTCTTTGACTCTTTTTTCTTATTGTCTTTTTTGGAAATATTAGAGTCATCATCTAATTCTAATACTTCTATTTCTTTTTTATTCTTTTTTAATTTCATATCTCACCACTCTACTTTATTTAAATTTTATCATTTAAATGGAATAAGAGCAAGAAAAACAAAATGATTTATAAATAAAAAAAAGAACTGAATGAAATTATTTGTTTTCATTACCGTCTTTTAATTATTAAATATTATTTTTACTTTTTATACTTTTTAATTTTAATATCAATATAATCAATAAAATAACAGCTACAAAGAAAATAATATATAAATAATAAACTTGATGCGAACTACTATCTTTTTTTACTACTGTATTGCTATCTAGTTGGCTAGAATCATCTAATCTAGATTGTTCTTGATTATCATCTAAAACCTCATCATCCTTGGTTAAATCTATTTCTTGTTCATCTAATTCATCGTTATTATTTGGCATATCATTAGAATTAGAACTTTCTTTTGGATCTAGCTCATTACTAGGATTAGTAAGATCTGGCTGATATTTACTTTGTTTAGTGTTCTTCATTTGTTCTCTTACTACTACTATTTCCATTTCATATCTTTCGTGATTTTGATCACCCACAAAAATAATTTTAACTTTATTTTCTCCTTCTTGAAGTTTAGTAGAAGTATTATCCCAAACCCAACCAACAGGTAAAGATATATCATTTAATGTTGAGGTCTCATAAGATACAGTCATTGTATCATTAATTTTTTCACTAGGAACACTAGCTTTTGCTATTTTAAAATTAATGGTCATCTCCTTAGAATAAAGACCTATACCTTTAATCGTTACACTAGCAAATCCAGCATTTATATTGTTTTTATAGCTTACAATTTCATAATCAATATCCTCAGTCAAAATATGATGATATGCATCACGAATTGTAATTTTAGGTGTAAGTGCACTACCATTATAAATTGCTTCTTTTATATCAACCGCAAAATTTTCTTCATTAATTTCAACAGAAGGTATTTTTGAATTAAACAAAGTAAATACAATTGTATAATCAACCTTATTTTCATCACTATCAGTAATTGTGTATCCTACACAAAATGTTCCTATATGATTCCAAGTGAAACCATCCCAATTAGTTAATTCTTGATTTAAAGTAACGGTTAATTCTTTTTGCTTTTGGTCATCTTCAAGATCAGAAATTATAAGTAAATTTTTAAAATAATCATAATTAATAGCATCTTCGGTTGCAATATCAAAGGAAAGTTTAGCCTTATCAGCAATTTGTACTTGGGGACTATTACCCTTACTTTGAGTTATAGCAACCATGGTTTCTGTTATTTCATAATTATTGCGATCATCACCATAATATATCGCTTTAACATTAACTGTTTTTCCAGGTTGCAATGGAAATTCATAATCTTCCCACCACCAGTCTTCTGGTAAAGGAACATATATCAAATGCGTAACACTAGAATCTACAAACATTTCTTTGGCTGGTACTTCTAATGGTTGTAAAGCTTTATCTATTTTAAATTCAAACTCTTTTTTACCAGTATATTTGCCCATACCTTTAAGCGATATTTGGGCCATACCAGCATTAATATTATGCAAATATTCTATTTTATAATCCTCATTTAAAATTAATAATTGATTATTGTATCTAACAGTAACCTCTGGTTCCTTAGCCATTCCATCATAAATAAAGCCACTTTTTACATAACTTACTGCTAAATCATTAACAGAGATTCTAGTAGTTGTATTTTCAAATAAATTAATCATTGCTGCTGATGCAAAATTACCAGCCGATTCAATCGCTGTTAATCTTACATATTTAGCTAACGTTGGTGTATCTAAAATATAAGTCTTAGTTGATTTATCCTTAGCCCAAATAATATTGTCATCTACGGTCGTCCAACTATCTTTTTCACCAGTTAAACTAACTTCTAATTTAACTTTGGTAAAAATACCATTGGTTCCTGAATCTTGCCTTGGCATATATTCAATTTTGGAAAGTGATATAGGATCTTCATCAGTAATTTCTAATTGAATCCATTTATCCTGATCAGCACCACTCCATAAATTATGCCAATAAGTATTAGCGTTACCATCAATAGCTTTTAGTTCATGTTCATTATTATTTTGCCTTGAAGAAGCAGTAACTTTAAGACGAGAAATAGGAACATAAACCTTAGTTAAATCAACTTCATCAGCCTCTTCAAATGATAATGCCACATAATCACTTGGTAAATAAGTATCGTGAGCCCCATCACGAACTAAAACGGTTGCCATTTTTGATAAATCAGGTAATTTTTCTTGAAACTTTATCCATTTATTATTACTAACACTCTTATTATCTTCACTAATTATTTGCCATTCCATATTGGAAGTAGTACCTATTACTTGATTTTCTAAATCATTAGCATATAAATTCTTTGGCGTTATTCCTTTTTCAATATTAATGGTTATAACGCTATTACTAGTAGGTTCTCTATTGCCATCACCAAGAATATGAACAACTATATCATTAGTGGCATTAATTTGATTTAATTGATTGGTTAAATCTGCCATATTGCCCTCAGTTACTTGAATCCAATCACCAAATACTTCTTTTGTTTCAGGATTATATGAATAATTTAGCGAATATTCAAAAGGCTGAGCGGTAGCTAATACTATTTTATTAGCATTCTCCCCACTAAATGAGAATTTAACATTTTCTTCTTTATTACCAAGTAAATATTGAGCAACTTGTCTAACTGCTTGTCCTTGTAAATATTTATCACTATTATTTGGTACTTTGGATAATTCAGTTAATATTTTGTAATAAGCACTATCAATTACAAATTTATGATGATCATTAAGTTTAGCATTAATAAGATTTAACATATCATTCATAGCTAATGGAAACTCATCTAAGTTAGCCATAATTTCATAACTTAATTTGTAATAATCTAATGATGTCATATGATCATCTTTTAAATAAGTTTGAATTAAGCCATACCATCCATCTAAATTAAAATATTGTATACCACCTTCATTTTTAACAGTAGTACTTTCTTGGGTAAGAGCTATACCAACAATTTGGCGATATATTTCACGTTGCTTCATTAAATCTTCTTCATACATATCAGCAATAAAAGTATATTCTAAAGCTTTTTGATAAGAAGCGAAGTCATCTAGTGCACGTTGTGCTAAAATGACATAACTGCCATTATAATTTGAGGCATAATCATTAGTTGTCGTTCCCCAATTCAAAGGAAGCCTTTCCCCTTTTTCGGTACCACTAGATAAAGCCCAACCACGGACATCATTACCAATGCTCCAAGTAGATATATAAGTCCCATCTTCGTTTTTAGTTTTAGTCTGAATCAAGTATGCTGCATGAGCTGGTTGCCTTGTTACGGCTGCTACTTTCCCATAAGCATTATTAAGATTTTCACCAGTCTTAGAGATAGCTCCACATACCCCATCTTCTTCCCAAATAGCCCATAATCTTGGCTTAGTTGGAGTATTGCTTACTATACCCCATACATCAAGTTTATATATATCATTACAACTTGCACCACGTTCGTATCCAGCTACAAATTTATTTTTTATATCCGGCGAACAATACGTCGAATTAGCTTCATAATATTTAGGATCAGTGTAACGCCAATCAAAACTATCATCATACCAAATATAAGTATAAGGATCCATACCATTACGACCACTATATTTAGTATTTTCTAAATGACTGCTATACCAATTTAACCAAGGAATTTCTTCATCACTCAAACGAGCATCAACAACCCAACGCATTTCTTCAACCGTTAATGACTCAAAAGTATCCGCAGCAAAAGTTTGTTCATATTTTATCGGTAAATTCTCTTCAACATATAAATTTTTAAAAGCTTCATAACGTTTGACTGGATCAGATACTACCAAAGTATTGTTAGCACCAGTAGTCCATAATGCAACCGTTCCTGAATGTGTTAGAGAAATAGCAACCATCATTTTGAAAAAAACTTCACGTTGTTTAGGAGTATATTTATCATTAACTAAATCATCTTTGTGTGATTGATACAATTTCGTTAAAACATTCAAAGAATTAACATAGTTACCTAATGGCTCACCACCAGTAATATAAGTTTTTAAACGTTCTTTATCAGTAAATAGCCAATGTAATGTCTCAACTTTATTTGCATCATCACTTGTGGCATAAGCTTGAATAATTTGGTACCCCATTCGTTTCACAAGTGTTCTTTGTAATAATTTCATTTCTAAATCATCATGGCTTAAAATGGTAAGATCGCTATATTTTTTTAATTCTTCATCATAGGTATTTAAATCACTAATCCAACTAACTTTTGTATCAGTTCTTGGTGTATATTTATCTTTATCAAATAGCATTGCATTAGCATATACCGCATGATCACTACTATTATTATTGTTAATTTCACTAACATATAGTTTTAAATAATTATATCCTTCAATAGGAACGATAATTTCTTTGGCATCAGTATTACCTTTAAAAATAGTCGTTGGCTGTTCTAATACAACCCATTGTTTATTATCAACTGATGCTGAAATAGTAAACTGTACCCCATTCCCATTAGCTTTGGCATAAGTATCTACTCCTATATAAGAAGAGAAAGTATCGAAACCTTTTTGCGTATATTCACTTATATCAAAAATCAAAGTACTTCGAGCATGAGCAAATAATCCATTCAAAAAATATTTTTGTTGTCCTTCGATATTAAGAGAAATGAGATCACCTGGTTCATTTTGATTGATTCGAAGAGCCCTGGCATCTTTCCAACTACTTTCTTTGGTTAATAATTTATTACTATCCCATAGATCCGTTAAATAAATATAACTGTCTTCACGCGAAATAGCATATGCTACTATGGAATAATTAACAAAAGGCTTTAACAAAATCAAAGCAAAGCCAGTAATAATAACCGTACATACAATTCTTTTTAAAGTATTTTTCATTAGTGATCACCTCATTATAATATCTATTTTTAACTATTTATCATATATATTTTTACACTATTATTTTATCAAACAAAAATTCTTAAAAAAATATATTTAGTTAAAATTTATTATGTGGTTGATACTATTTTACAGTTATATAAATAAATCTTTATTCTTTTCTTAAAATCTATAATAAAAAAGACTAAACTTAGTCTTTAATTATTTATTATTTATCTTGTTTTTCTTTGATTGCAGCTTGCGCAGCAGCAAGGCGAGCTATTGGTACTCTAAATGGACTACAAGAAACATAGTTTAATCCTACTTGATGGCAGAATTCAACACTTGATGGTTCTCCACCATGTTCACCACATATTCCTAATTTAATATTAGGTCTTGTACTTCTACCTTTTTCAGCAGCCATTTTAATTAATTGACCAACACCTGTTTGATCTAACTTAGCAAATGGATCTGATTCATAAATTTTGTTTTGATAATAAGCATCTAAGAATTTACCAGCATCATCTCTTGAGAATCCAAATGTCATTTGCGTTAAATCATTAGTACCAAATGAGAAGAATTCAGCTTCCTCAGCAATCGCATCAGCCGTTAAAGCAGCTCTTGGAATTTCAATCATA
Organism: uncultured Bacilli bacterium; assembly: GCA_947628525.1. Taxonomy (GTDB): domain Bacteria; phylum Bacillota_I; class Bacilli_A; order RF39; family UBA660; genus RGIG3091. Next base: position 33,281 of record CANRAE010000002.1, on the reverse strand, counting down.
GTACCAATATGATATTCCATATTAGAATTCTTTTCTTTCTTAACTTGTTCAGCTGTCTCTACTACGATATCTTTGACAAATTTTAATTCTTTCTTTTCTCCTACTAACGGGATCATTATTTCAGGAGTTATATCATATCCCTCTTCTTCACTAACTTCAATAGCAGCTTCCATCAAAGCACGAGTTTGCATACGAGCTATTTCTGGATATGTTACTGCTAAACGACATCCACGATGTCCCATCATAGGGTTAAATTCATGTAATTCAGCACATTTTTCTTTTAAATGTTCAACTGTTACACCCATATCTTTAGCAAGAGCAACAATATCAGCTTCAGCGGTTGGTAAGAATTCATGTAAAGGTGGATCCAAATAACGAACTGTCATTGGTAATCCTTTTAATTCTTTGTACATATTTTTGAAATCACCTTTTTGGAAAGGTATTAATTCATTTAAAGCAGCTTCTCTTGCTTCAACAGTTTCTGATAAAATCATTTTTCTTATTTTTGGAATTCTATCTTCTTCAAAGAACATATGCTCAGTACGGCATAAACCAATACCTTCGGCTCCTAATTCAACTGCTTTTCTTGTATCTCTTGGATTATCAGCGTTAGTACGAACTTTTAATTTTCTAAATTCATCGGCCCAACCCATAATTCTTCCAAAGTTACCTGTTACACTAGCTTCTTCGGTTTTAATATCTCCTTTATAAATTTTACCAGTTGTTCCATCTAATGAGATATAATCTCCTTCATGGAATGTATATCCACCTAATTCAAAGTGTTTTTCTTCTTCATTAATTTTAATTTCACCACATCCTGATACACAGCAAGTACCCATACCACGAGCAACAACAGCAGCATGTGATGTCATTCCTCCACGAACAGTTAAAATTCCTTGACTGGCAACCATACCTTCGATATCTTCTGGTGTCGTTTCAAGTCTAACAAGAACAACTCTTTCACCTTTGCCACCTTTACCTTCACGTTTAGCATCCTCAGCTGAAAATACTACTTTACCAGCAGCAGCCCCAGGAGATGCTGGAAGAGCTGTACCAATTACTTCACCATTTTTTAAAGCCTCTGCATTAAAAGTTGGATGTAATAATTGATCAAGTGATTTAGCTTCAATACGAAGTACAGCTTCTTCTTTTGTAATCATTCCTTCATCAACTAAATCACAAGCAATTTGAATAGCAGCATGTGCCGTTCTTTTTCCATTACGTGTTTGTAAGAAATAAAGTTTACCTTCTTGAATAGTAAATTCCATATCTTGCATATCACGATAATGTTGTTCAAGTTTATTAGCTATTTCCATAAATTCTTTATAGCATTCAGGTAAATCTTCTTCTAACTTAGAAATAGGTTGTGGTGTACGAACACCTGCTACAACATCTTCTCCTTGTGCATTAATTAAGTACTCACCATAAATACCTTTTTCCCCAGTAGATGGGTTTCTTGTAAATGCTACTCCTGTACCACTTGTATCACCCATATTACCAAATACCATGGCTTGAACATTGACAGCAGTTCCCCAATCACTAGGAATATCATTCATACGACGATATACAATAGCTCTTGGATTGTCCCATGAACGGAATACGGCTTTAACAGCTCCCATTAATTGCTCTTTTGGATCTTGTGGGAATTCTTCTCCGTTCATATTTTCTTTATATACTTGTTTAAATCTTTTTACTAATTCTTTTAAATCGTCAACCGTAAGTTCAGTATCATAATGTACTTTTTTCTCAGCCTTTACTTCATCAATAATTTTTTCAAAGTAAGATTTAGGTACTTCCATAACTACATCGGAGTACATTTGTATGAATCGACGATAAGAATCATAAGCAAAACGTGGATTGCCTGTTTTTTTAGCAAATCCTTCCACTGCTTCATCATTTAATCCTAGATTTAAGATAGTATCCATCATACCAGGCATTGAAGCACGAGCTCCACTACGCACTGACACTAATAAAGGATCACTATTATCCCCAAATTTTTTACCTTGAATTTTTTCTAATTCTTTTAAATTTTCAAAAATCTCAGTTTGAATTTCTTCTTTTATCTCTTTACCGTTATTATAATAATCTGTACATGCTTCAGTAGTAACAGTAAAACCTTGTGGTATAGGCAATCCTAAATTAGTCATTTCCGCTAAATTAGCACCTTTTCCACCAAGAAGATTACGCATGTCGGCATTTCCTTCTTTAAAGGAATAAACATATTTCATTTAATCACCCTTTCAAATAGTCGTAACTAAATTATAACACAATGGTAGAAAAAGGAAAATATTTTTGTCTATTTTTTTATAAAATCTATTCTAAAATTTAAACTATAATACAAAAAGCAATTACTTATAAATCTAGTAATTGCTTCTTTTTAGCATCAAATTCTTCTTGGGTAATAATTCCATCATCTAGTAATCCTTTTAGTTCTCTTATTTGTTTTGCAAAATGTTGATTACCAGTTGCTTTTTTGTCATTATCAACTTTTTTTTCAGCTTTCTCCATTTCTTCTTCCAATATTTTTCGGATTTTTTTGATTTTATTAATCTTACTTTTATCAAAGAAAAACAATAAATCTGGCACATTAGCATTATTAGTTATGATTAATAATGCACCAACCGTTATACCTTCTTCATTACGAAAAAGCAGATTAGTATTGAAACAATCTTTATAATAAACTTTTCTTAAACCGTCTTTTACATAGTTTTTAATTGAAACTGTTTTAGAATTATCTAAATGTTTTATCATTTTATCGCCAGCCATATCTAAAATTTTCATAGATTTAAATGCTCGCGGTATAGGAATAACATCACTAATTAGTTCTTTTCCTATTTCTTTTCCAATTGTTTTAAACGATTTTAAGTCCTCACTGTTTATATTAATTTTAGAATTTAATTTATTAAATTGCGATTGCATTTCTTCTTCATTAAAATTTTTATTTGTTTTAATAGTCAAATAGTCATTATAAAATTCAATAGTTTGGCCTTTATTACCATCTAGTGTACTAATCCAATTCTTTTCTACTTTATCTTCAAAATAAGGACTTATTTGTTCAATAAATTCTTTGGGGAAATTTTTTTCTTTGGCTATTTTTAAGACTTTATCTCTTTCGTTGTATAACTCTTCCCTATTAAAATATTTTTTTCTTTTCCAGCATTCTGCTATATCAGAAAAACATTCTTCACAAAAGATAAAATTATTAGCATTAGTAGTTTTTTGTCGTCTTTTTCCACATGCTGCACATTCTTTTAATTTAGATTGTTTTTGATCAAAATAAGCATTTATTCCATCTATAACCGATGCTGGAAATTGATTTTTATTGGCTAAGGTTATAGCTTTATATCTATATTTATCAAAGTCCTCGCCTTTTTCAAAATCACGATATTTCCACATCAATCCATCTATTTTTATTAAGCATTTTTTACAAAGAACTATATCTCCTAACATTTCTGGGAAAAAAGAGTTCTTATTACAAGCACAACATTGTTTCATATTCGCACCAACCTTTTTACACACATTAAATTCTATCATCTATTAAATGTTTAGTAAAGCAAAATAAGTTAGTAGTCATATTTTATAAGCACTATATTTTAATTTATTTTAAAATCTTTTTGATTTGGACTATTTTTTTGTAAAAAAAGCACTGTATTTTTATTTTACAATGCTTGGGCATATGTAGCTACGCCTGTAAAAGTTTGTTGTGTTGGTTGAGTAGTTACGGTTGATAAATATTCGATCGTAATAGTTAAAGTTTCAGATGCTATGGTATCACCGGCTTTAGCTGCTAATGGTGTTACAGTACCTGTAGTTGCCGGTGTTGCTGTAACGTTAAAGAATTGCGTTGGCGATGTAACAGTCCAAGATGTTCTTTTAGCTGCTAATGTTCCATAATTTTTAGCGGTAACAGTACAACTAAGCTTATCACCAGGAGAAGCCATACTAGCCGTAACAGTGGCCGTTGTTCCTTGTACACTAATAGTACCACTAGATGCTTTCCCAGAATCTTTTGTTACAGTAGGAGTACAAGTACCTGCCTCAAATCTAATATCCCATGTTGATTTAATTTCGGCTGTACCATTAATATTTAAAGTCGTAGCAAAAGCTGCATAAGCAATTCCCATCACAAGAGCAATTACAACTAATGCTATCATTATTATATTATTATTATTTCTTTTCATTTTAAAATCCCTTTCTTTTCATTATATTGCTTGTGAATAATTAGCTATTACTGTAAAGGTCTTACTAAGATCTACTTCTGTTGGTTGGCTTGTACCATCGTAATTATATTTTACAGTAACAGTAATATTTGATTTAGCTCCGGCTGCAATTACACCAGCTGCTGCTGTTTGAGATTCTGCTGCTACTGAAATTGGTTTTGATGAAGCTGTTAAGCTATTAGATACACTAACAGAATCAAATTTAGCTTTTAAAGTACCACTATTCTTTACCGGTAAAGTACAAACAACTTGATCACCAGGTGTATATAATTTAACAGTAAGAGTTGCTGTTGATGAGGCATCTTTAACATCAACAGTACCACTAGGTGTATCTGCCCCTACTTTTGTCCCTACACAAGATGGTTGTCCATCAGTAGTATTATTAGTAAAAGTTACTTTAAATGTACCTGATGCATTGATAGTACCAGAAACTTTCAATTGCGTATTAAATGCCGCATAAGCAACTGCTAAAATTCCGATAAAAGCCAGCAAAGATACCATTATTACTTGTTTATTTTTCATTATTATCCTCCTTATTTATGTAACTCAACAATTATTACATTATAACCATAAAACTATACCGTCAAAATTACAAGAATTATTCGTTGATTATTTTATTATTTGACAAAAATTTACTTTTTATGTGAAGTTTTAAGCGTTTCCTCTTCTAGACATGTTTTTAATTCCTTATTTACTTTTGCCAACCTATATCTATTAGAAAAAACAGCAGCAATTTTGCTTAGACGCACTTGCAATTTATTATTTTTCTTCTTTTGGTTATCAAAAACATAATAACTGTTAGTATTATCCATAGTTTTCTTAGCTTTTTCTTGATCTAATCGTTGTTCAATAGTTAGTTGTTTTCCAAACATTCTTTTAACTGTTTCTAATTTAGAATTACAAAGTGAGGCATTATATGTTTTTTTGATTTCATATTTTTCATCAAATTTCTCGTTTTGAGCCATAGCATATAAATTTTTTTGAATATTTACATCTTCTATGCGATCTTGAAACATTGACCAAGCTCGATCTAATGTACTAAGTACCTCTAATTTATCATTAGTATCTTGAATTATATCTCCATTCTCGCGTCTAAGTCGATGGTATTTGTTAAGCGATGCCTTTTTCAAATAGTTTTCTAGATCGCCAAAAGTTTGAAATTGGTCATTATCAAAATAATATTTTATATCAAGTCCTAAAATATCGCCTACATCTTTAATGAAATCACCTTTATTAAAATTAGATTCTTTAATCTTTTTTCTTGGTGATAAATTGTAATTATCTTTGGCAACATGGCGATTAATTAAGTTTTCGACTGAACTTTCGATTATATATTCCATATGATCTTCTATATTTTCATCGCCATAAAGAATTCTTTTACGTTGGTCATATATTTTAGTACGTAAATTAGAAATCAAATAATCTTGTTCTTGGGTATTATAAAGGATATCTTCAAATGAACTTTCGATTAACTCTTGCCCAGATGCAATTATTTTACTTATTTCTGCGCCAGAAATAGGATGTCCCTTTTTTAGTCCTTTTTTTAGTAATTTAGAAGTTATATAGCTAGGAATATTTAATTTTTGTTCTAAATCTTCTTTGATGCTTGAATAAAATTCCGTTACTCCTGGATCATTTTGGCGAGCTGCTCTTCCTCTTAATTGATCATCATTACGTTTGGTTGGATAATGACCATAACCAATTACTTTTAGACCTCCAACCTTAACTAATTCATTTTTTCGAGAAGCAAAATATTCTTTTGTTAATCCCTCTCTTTTGATAAAATCATCCCTGTTTTTTTCTAGATATGATAAAGCGCTTTGAACATATTTATCTTTTATTTCTTTTGAATAAGTTTTATCTTTAAGATATAAAGCAGCCATTTTTTCGGCCTTTATTCGCATTTGTTCTTTAATAATTAATTCTGGATCTCCACCTAGTTGAATATCTGTCCCACGCCCGGCCATTTGGGTTGAAATAGTAATAGCTCCTTTAATACCAGCTTTGGATATAATTTCAGCTTCACGATAACTATTTTCTGTATTTAAAAATTCACAAGGAAGTCCTCTTTTACGAATTTCACGATACAATTTTAACGATTCTTCGTCAGAAAATGTACCAATTAAAACAGGTTGTCCTTTATGATATGAATCTTCGATCGATTTAATAACAGCCATGAATTTCTCTTCTTCTGTAGCAAAAACGACATCTGGTTTATCGATTCTAGTCCTTGCTAAAATCGCTTGCTCTTTTGGTGTTAACTCATAAGTACTGTTTCTTGGTATTTCAAGTGTTTCCATGCCATAAATAGAATCAAATATTTTCCTAGCAGACGTTCCTGTCATGCCACTTACTTTACTATATGTATTATAAAAAGCTCGTTGGGTAATCGAAGCTAATTCATCACTATCTTTTGATAATTCGATTGCTAACCCCGGATTTAATCTTCGCTCCTTTAATTCAATAGCTTGCTGTAATCCTAAGGAGTATACTCGCCCTTCTTGGGTTCTACCATCTTGAATTAAAGATACTTTTTTCTTAATATTACCTTTTTCATCAACATGATCTTGAATAGTGTAATCATTTTGATTTGTCCTTACAAAATAAGCCGTTAAAGCATTATTTATATAATGATCAAAGCCTGTTTTTTGTGCCTCTTCAATAAATTCTTGATTTAATTTATTTATTGAAGGAATAATTCTTATTGCTCGTTCTAATCCACGTGGATTCAATGTTATGTTGCCACGATTATCAATAATATAATCTTGATTATTACCCTCTTGAAAAGATTTGCTTTTTATAATAGCTTGTTTTAATTTTTCTTGATTGATTACATTATTAATTTTATCACGATTGAAATAATAAAATTCTAATAAAAGACCTTTTTCTGTTAAAGTAACACCATTAGCTTTGGAATAAATAACTGAATAAAGCGAATGATTTATATTTAACTTTTTATCGGGGATCGAAATTTCATCAAATTCTTCTTTAGTAGGAATTTCTAAGCATTCACTTTTATTACTAAATAAATGATATACAAAAGCATCAGCTTTTTGTAAATTTTCCATTTGTTGTTTTTTCCATTGAGCCATCAGTTCACTAGCTTTTAATACTTCTGTTCTATTATTAGCAAGATGAGCGTTAATATCACCTGATAAGCGGAAAGGGGTAGTAGCATTATTAACTAATATTTGATCAGCTTCATCAATAATGACAAAACCAACCTTATCTTTTCTTAATACTGTTCTTGAAGGTGATTTGGCAATATTATCAAATAAATAATCGAAAGCAAACGCATCACTTGAACCATAAGTTACATCACAATTATAAGCACGTCTTCTTTGTTCTAAACTATTTTTAGAGCGATCATTACTATTAGTAACAACACCTACTGTAAGTCCTGCTTCTTCAAATATAGGTCCCATTTTTTTATAACCAGCTTCTTTGGCCAGATAATCATTTGATGTCGTAATATGTACTCCTTTACCGGTTAAAGCATTTATATAAGCAGCAACAACTGCGGTAATGGTTTTACCTTCACCGGTTTTCATTTCTGCAATATTACCATAATGTAGAGCTAGCGCCCCTAATATTTGTACAGGATAAGGTCGCTTCCCATGCCTTCTTGCCGCTTCGCAAATAACGGCACATGCACGTGGTAAAATATTTTCAAGTTTACTAGGATTACCTGCAACATATTTTTTTAACTTCATTGTTTCGGCATGTAAATCAGTATTTTCATTAATAACACTACTATTAATTACCGAACTAACAGGATGACGTCGTCCAGAATATCCATATTTTTCCATTTCAGTAATAATTCGTTCATATTTTTTTAATTCCGTCGAACTCTCTTTACTAAACAAAGAAGCCATATTTACACCACCTTATAATATATTATTTATCTACCTAATTATAGCATATATTATCATAATATACAATTATCACATAAAAATAAGATCGCTATTTTACATAAAAGTGATATAATGTTATTATATCGATAAAATGAGGTGATTAAAATTAAAACAATTATCTACACTAATATGAATTTTAAAAAAAATAAAACCCAAAAACTTTTTGATTTAATGATTGGGATTATTTTAATAATTATAGCTATATCTGGTTTATTTTTTGGATCAACTTGGCTTCTTAAACTATTTACCTATACGATCCCTATTATCCTTTTAATAAATGCGATCAAAATATTTAAAATAGCTAAATTAATTAGGAAAACCGATTTAAAAAATTTCATTATATTCATAATTCAAGTTATCATTTTAATAGTTGGTGCTTTATATATAATCTTTTTTCCCTTAGAGTCTTTAAACTATATTATTATAATATTGGGAATTGTTTATATCTTAAATAGCATCAATAATATCATCTTAACAAGTGCTAATGCCTTCTCTTTTTTTCCTTTTTTAATAGGTATTATTTGTATTTTATTTTCTAAGCAGATTATTAATACTTTTTATACTTTGGCCTTAATAATTATGCTTTTTATCGGAATAGCTAAAATTTTAGAATTTATTTATAAAAGATAACATCATTATTTTTTAGCACGAGGATGAGTTTTAAAATATATTTCTTTCATATGATCAGTAGTAACATGGGTGTATATAGAGGTTGCCGATAAACTATCATGCCCTAATAATTGTTGGACACTTAGTAAATCACAACCTTCATTTAACAGATGAGTAGCAAAGGAATGTCTTATCATATGAGGAGATATTTTTTTATTTATAGCTGTTTTATCAATAATATTATTTAAAATTTTTCTAACGCCACGATCGGTAAGTTGAGTATAATTTTTATTTAAAAATAAATATGGTAAATTATGCTTATTTAGTTTAAGATAACCATCTTTTAGATAAAGGTTTAATGTTTCGTTAGCATAATCTCCAAAACGAACAATGCGTTCTTTATTACCTTTACCTAATATTAAAATTTCATGATTAGAAATATCACTACATTTAATATTAACTAATTCAGAAACACGGATCCCAGTAGCATACAACATTTCTAAGATTAAACGATCTCTTTGTCCTAGTGATTTAGTTAAATCAGGCACATTAAACATCTCTTCTAGTTCATTATATTGAAAAAAACGTGGTAATTTTTTATCTTTTTTGGGTAACTTTACACTTAAAAAAGGATTATGATCAATCATTTTTTCATTCATTAAATAACGATAAAAAGTTCTAAGAGCACTTATTTTTCTAGCTACAGTAGCATTACTATTTTTTTCGTTATTTAAATATATTAAAAAATTTTTAATATCTTCATATTTTATCTTTAAATAATTTTTATGATATGTCTCTAAGTAGTTAAAATAAATTTGAATATCGGTATAGTAACTTTTAATAGTATCACTAGAATAATTTTTTTCATATTTTAAAAAATCAGCAAATTTACTAATGATTTGATCTGGAATTATATTAATCATATCTATCCTTTCCATGATTAAAAAGAGAAAATTATTATATTCCCTCTTTTAATATTTTCATTAATCCCTTTGTTCTTTTTACTTTTTGAGTATTATTAGTATTAATATGAACCTTAGTATTTAAATGCGTTAAATTACTGATATTTACTTTTAAATTATAAATTAATTGATGAGGCATCTTACGTTCATTATAATTATTAATTAAACATCTTAATTCGCGTGAATAAAAGTATAAGTTTTCTGTTGACATATTTAATATATTGTTGCGCCAAACTTCTAGGCTATCTTCCACCAAAAGACGCATATGACCAAGCTTATTATGATTAAGGCGATATTTAAAAACATCACGTAATAAAATATAAAAATCCCCATCTCTATTGAAAACATTTAAGCCTTCCCTTTTAGCAGTTTTATATTCATCATAAGTCATTTTAACCGAATATAAAACAGTAGGTTCCATATTGCTAGAATTTAAAAAAGATTTTAAAAACATTTTATTTTTGCTACTAAATAACAATTTACGAGCTTTTTCTACTTCGGCTATTTTATTTTCTAATGATTCAGCTTTAATTATTATTTCTTCATGATCGTTATATATAATAGGTATATCTATTTTATCGTTATTATTTTTAATATAAGATAGCACTATTTTCCCATCTAGAAGATCTTCATCTTGACGAAATTGCCTTATTAAACTTGTATATTTACTAGCTAAAATTAATTCTTTTTCTGATGAAAATTTTTTAGTAACTAAATCACAATTTTGTAATGAACTATTTTCTAAAATTAAAGATTTTTTGGGATCATTGTTGCAAATATATTCTAAAATAGCAATCGTCATAAAATCACCTCATCTAATATTTTGTAAGAGAAAAATATACCATAAATTAGTAAAAACGTCAATAGTAAACAATTGTTTGACAAAAACAAACGTTTGTGATATAATTAAATTATGGAGGTTCAAAATGGAAAAACTAACTAAAAGACAAAATGATATTTTAAAAGTTTTAAAAAAATTTATGGCAACTCATGGTTATCCACCAACAGTCAGAGAGATTTGTAAAGAATTAAATTTAAATTCACCAGCAACTACACATTTTCATTTAAACAAATTAGAAGAAAAAGGTTACATAAAAAAGAACGAATCCAAAAATCGTGCCTTAGAGCTTTTAGTACCTAATGAATATGCTGATGCTTCTAATAATACTGTTAATGTTGCCTTATTAGGAGAAATAACGGCTGGTAATCCTATTGAAGCTATTGAAACACCAGATCAATACGTTGCTCTTCCTGCTAGTTTAATTCCTTCTAAAAAAGAAGTCTTTGCTTTACATGTTCATGGTAGTTCCATGATTAATAAAGGTATTTTAAGTGATGATATTGTTATTGTTGAAAGAAAAAATACCGTTAATAATGGAGATATTGTTGCGGCAATGACTGATGAAAATGAAGTAACACTTAAAACTTTTTATAAGGAAGATGGGCATATTAGATTACAACCAGAAAACGATACAATGCAACCAATTATTTTAAAAAATGTAACCATTCTTGGTAAAGCCATTGGTCTATTTCGTAAATTTTAGATGGATTTTAATCCATCTTTTTTTATTCATTAATGAATGTTTTTATAACATAGCTAGCAATTAATAGACCACAACTAGCTGGCACAAAACTATTAGAACCTATTTTATTACCATTTTTTTTAGGTACTTCACGAGAACAAGCAACTATCACTTTTTCTTTTATTTTATTATCTTTGTACCATTTGCGAATAATTCTAGCAAGCGGATCATTATTAGTTTTAGTAATATCAGTTATCTCCAATTGGGAAGGATCCATCCTATTACCTGTTCCCATTGCCGAAATAAATTTAATTTTTTTATTAAGACACATGTTAATAATAGCTTCTTTGGTTTTGATAGTATCACAAGCATCTATAACAAAATCTATTTTTTGCGAAAAAACTTCATCGATATTTTCTAGTGTTAGAAACAAAGGCTTTTTATCAATAATTATTTTATTATTTATATCGTGTAATAGATCATTAGTCACATCTACTTTTAATTTACCAATAGTAGAATTAGTAGCAATAATTTGTCTATTTAAATTAGTAATATCTACAATATCGTGATCAACAATTATAAAGTGCTCAATACCAGAGCGAGCAAGAGCGGTTACAACATATCCACCTACTCCACCTAAACCTACTATTAAAACTGTTTTCGTTTTCAATTTGGCAATATTTTCATCACCAATTAACCATTCTAGTCTTTCTAACATATTAACCTCTTTATAACATAAAAATGTCCAAAAGATCGAGACCTTAGACGATAAAATCCCGCTTTTTGCAGGTGGGTGTCCATACCTATCCATTAGGATCCCTGATAAAGGTCTTCAACACCGGATAGAGCTCCGAACTCCCTTATCGTTATTTAGTCGGTTTTATAGAATAAATCTCATATCTTCTAGACAATTATATTATATCATAATAAAACTAATTTAAGCAATTAAATACTTAAAAAGATAAGAAAAATAATATTAAAAGCACTTCTTTTTTTTAGAAGTGCTTTATTAATCAAATATCTTAATAGTTTTTATTTAAAATTTTTCGTTTTCATCATTCATTTGATATTTAAATATTTGATTTTGATTTACTATATAGAAATAATTATCTTTAACATCATCAGTCTTAGTTCTCTTACACATTATAGGTAAATGTAATTCTTTTTGAACATCTAGCATATCCTTGAAAGTTTTAACTTCAATGACAGCTGCATTTCTAACTTCTGGTAATTCCTCTATCTCAATTATGATTTGATTATAATCACGCATGATCTTATTAAATTTAAGTAATAGAGAATGTTCAACAGTCATTTTTCTTAAACTCTTTAATAACATAATCGTAGTTATTAATGAAGCTATAAATACTAGAACGCTAATGGCTAATAAAACGAAATTTTTATTAGCAGCAATCTTTTCAACTACATCTAACGAATTACTATTAGTACCATCACCACTTGTTTTGATTTGCACAGTTGACTTCGATAATGGAATCGTTACACTAACCGCTGTACTTTCAGTTAATGGCTCATTTTCAACAACACTATTAGCATCAACAGTAAGAGTTACTGTTAAAGCAGCTTCCATTGGAATAGCAGCACGCAATTTATAACGATTGACTAAATCATTGTATTGTTGATAATCAATAATTACTTTTTCTTGAACTGCATAACCCGTAACATTGGATTCAGAAAAGCTCTTTGGTTCAACGAACTCATAATTTTTAGTCCATATTTTACCACCAGCATCTTCGTTATCACCATTATCACTAGAAGCAGTTATAACGCCCGAAATATGATAACTGTAATCCATATTTAATTGTTTATTAGCTGATAAGAAACTTGAAAAATCAATTTCAATTTTATCAATAAATGTTACAGGGACAATTTCGCCAACACCTAATGTATCAGTTTCATAAAAATCATTTTTTAATAAATGAACTTTATAATCCGCTTGATTTGTCGTATTATAAGCTAAAACAGAATTGGTCATTTCCTGAGCTGGCGTAAAACATTTAGTCATTATCCATAAAGATATAACTAATAATAATCCTGATACTATTAATCCGATTATCTTGAAAAAGTCCTTTGAAATCTTATAACCATTGTTATTATTTTCTTTTTTCTTGTTATTCATTTTATCATCATCCTTTTTTAATGATCTAGCTTTGTTTGAAAAAGTATCCTTAGATTCATCCAACTCCCCTAGTGAATCAAATTCCATATTGTCAACCGGAATATTTTCAAGTACATCACCAACATCCTTATCTAATGATGACCAATCTTCTTTATTATCCACTAACAACACCACCTTTTCTCTCTTATCTTAATGCTTCACTTAACCAAACTGATGGAAAACCAACATATTTAACATGGAATGTATATTTACCTTGTATTTGATCAACAGCAACTTTTTTACTATCAGGGGCATTGTTGTTGTCTCCTTTTGTGGTAAACATTAATCCTTCATCAGTTTGTTCAATAGCATAAATCCTATGTATTACATAATAACCATCAGCTAGGAACTTTATAACGTCGCCTACTTTTAAGTTATTGATGCCTTCTTCATCTAGCTTCTCTACGATAATCATATCACCTCTTGCAAATAAAGGCAACATACTATCGCTGACAACTGCAACTGGTTGATATTGGAAAAAACCTACTACAAAGCCAACAATCAAAAAGATAAATATAAGGGTTGGCACATAAGAAATGGGTCGGCTCTTTTTTTCTTCTTGCCTTGTTAGCTTTCGCTCTAATTTCAATTGAGAATAATTGATAAGCACATATAATATTATTGGAACTAATATACCAAATAATCCAGTATAGAACCAATTAATATTAGGAATTATAGGTAAATATATAGAAACAGCTGTCGTTAACATACGATAAAGAATTACTGGCTTACAACTGCTTATATAAGCTAAATAGGTAAAGACAAAATTTCTTGCTATTAATGGGATTAAATCAGAACAAGCATATTTAAATCCCGACTCAGCATTTCGAAAATCATTAAATAAACTATTAAAGTTTAAACTAATCATAACGTACAATACACTGATTAGTACCATCCATTTGTTTTTACCACTACTATAACTAACTAAAACTTGTCTAATATATTCTTGAAATATAATTATAGGCATAAACAGAATTGTATTGGTAATAATACCTCTTAAGCTTAATGAATAAGCGTTGTGTTGATATCCTGTAAAAAGACCTAAAATGAAATAAAACATCAAGTACCCAACAACTACTATGAAAGTTGTTTGAATTTTATCGTATTGATCTAAATATCTATTATAGTCTCGTCTAGTAAGTAGAAAAGCAATGAGAAAGGCTGCACCCCAAATTCCTAGGTTCAACTCATTACTAATAGTTAAAGAGCTTATTTTAACAGATAAAACTCTTGTAGTTACATAAACAATGAGAAATAAATATATCAAAACGATTTTTTTATTAATTGCTCTCATATTGACTATCCCCTATTACTCTTTTTATCTAATTATACATTTTGTACATAATCAAAAACTAATGTTACATCGCTATTTACTCCTTCAGTAATATCACTACCAGGTTTTATTTTAACGGTTATCGTAACATCTACTGTATCGCCAGATAGTAAAACATCGTTTTCATTTACTCCATCTACTTCATATATAATAGCATCATCAGGTGTAAAATTATTAGCTATATCATTTAATTTAGCATCAATTGTACCTGCATTTTTTATTGTTACAATATACTGAATGCTGTCTTTTTCATCAGTTAAAGATGCATCAAAACTAGCACTAGTTGTGGTATAAGTAGGTATCGATAAAGAAGAAGCATTTCCTACAATCGTTCCTTCTTTAATGCCAACTATTTCAACTTTCCATGATGCAACTACACTAGCTTTACCATTTATTGAAAGCCTTTGATATAAAACAGCGTATGCTGAACTCATAATACCGATAGCAAGAATTAACATGACAATGGCAATTTTTTTTATTTTATTGTTATTCATTTTCCCCACACTCTCTCTATCCTCTATTATATACAAAAATATTTTATCAAAAAAAAGGATGATAAACAACTCCTTTTTTATTTTTTTTAAAATATTTTACATTATTCTTGATCATGATGGCAACTACATTCATGATCATCTTGACAATCATCAGCGTAGCAATTATCAGTAAAGGCACTATCATCATCTTCATCTATTAGTGCTTCATCTAAATAATATAATAAATAGTCTAAACCAAGCGTTACTTCTTCTTTGGTTTTGTTGTTTTTCACTTTTAATTCATTATTAGCTAAATCTTGATCATTCAAAATTATTAAATATTTAGCATTTAATCTATCAGCTTGTCTAAATTGGGCTTTTAAACCTCTATTATTATACTCCATGTCGACTTTGAAACCGCTCATTCTAAGACTTTGAACTAATGTAGCAGCATAATTTTTTTCGGTATCAGAGACTGCCATACAAAAGATTTCTACTTCATCTTTAATAGGAAGATTAATATTTTCTAAGTCCAATGCCATAATAAGGCGCCCTAATCCTGATGCAAAACCTACACCAGAGATACTTGGTCCTCCTAATAATTCTACTAAGCCGTTATATCGACCCCCAGCACCTAATACATTATTAGATCCAAAACCTTCAACATGAGCCTCTATTTCAAAGACAGTATGATTATAATAGTCAAGTCCTCTAACTAACTTAGGATTAACAACATAATCAACTTCCAAAGCTAATAAGTACTCTTTAACCTTTTCAAAGCGCAATTTACTTTCTTCATTTAAATAATCCAAAGTACTAGGAGCATTTTGCAAAAGAGGATTATCTTTATCCACTTTACAATCTAAAATACGTAAAGGATTTTTGACAAAGCGTTCTTGACAATCTTCACATAACTCGTGAATATGTGGTTTAAAATAGGCAATTAAAGCTTCACGATAATTATTACGTGATTCATCATCACCAAGGGAATTAATATTAACTTTGATTTCTTTTAAACCCAACAATTTATATATATTAACAGGGATACTAATGACCTCCGCATCAGTTATAGGATCATCACTTCCTAATAGTTCAACTCCAAATTGTGTTAATTCACGATCGCGACCTGATTGAGGACGTTCATAACGATACATGGTGCCATTATAATATAATTTGACTGGTTGCGGCATATTGCCATACATTTTATTTTCAATATAACTTCTAACTACCCCTGCCGTTCCTTCTGGTCGTAAAGTCATATCACGGTCGCCACGATCTTTAAAATCATAAGTTTCCTTAGTAACTACATCGCTAGTAGCACCCATTCCTCGGTGAAACACTTCACTAGATTCAAAAATAGGTGTTCGAATATAACTATAATTATATTTTTCCATCGTGGCATCAATTACTTTATTAACATATTGCCACTTCTTTGCTTCTTGTCCATATATATCATGACATCCCTTAGGTTTTGTTATCATTCTAATTATCACCTACCATCAATCTTATCAATAATTCAAAGATTGAACCTTTCTCTTTAATTTCTTAATAACTTTAATAATTCTTTACTTATTACATCAATAATTAAATCTTTATTTTGACTACGATCTTCTTCTAAAACCTTTACTTCTTTTTCAAGATATTTATCATGATCGCGATCATAAATACTTACATAGACAATATTATCTTCGCCATATAAATTATTTTTATCAATTCTATTTAATTTACCAGTAACACCAATACCATAATTAGCATTATTAATTTGACAAATTAACTTACTCATCGCATTAGCTACTTGGATACTATAAACACTATTTTGTTCAATGATTTTAGGATCTAGACCCATTTTTATTTTAGCTTCATTAGAATATGTAACTGCTCCAAATGAGAAAATTTCACTGGAACCTTCAACATTAGTAATAGCGTTACAAATACCGCCACCAGTACAAGATTCCATTACAGCTATTGTTTTTTTGACTTCGATTAAAAGAGCAACAACTTCCCTCACCATTACCACCTCAGATATATTTTACCATATATTTTTTAAAAAAAACAATTAATAGTACATATACAACTATTTATAACCTAGCTTTTCCTTAATGTTAGCAAATATTTCCTCTAAATAGGCACTTGTTTTTCCTAAACCACTAGCAAAAGTCGCACTACCACCACCATTACCTTCTGCTTTTAATGATGCTTCTTTAACTAAATTACCAGCATTAATATCGATATTACTACGGCAAATAAAATTAACCTTGCCGTAAGAAACATTAGCAATAAAAATCAAACCCGTTCCTATTTTATTCATTAAATTATCAACTATATTTTTTAAAACCGTCATATCATAATCATTGGTTTTAGCAACAATAAATTTCTTATTATCAATTGTTTCAACTTGATTCATAAATTGATCTAGTTCCCCAACCGATTTTTTTATTTTTTCTTCATTATATTTCTTTTCTAATTTTTTTAATTCAGTTATAACCATGGTTAAATTATTTCTAGCATTAATAATATCTTGATAAGATTGACAAGGATTTTTAGCTAATTTGGTGTCAAAACTTAAATTAATATTCTCTTTTTGAGCCATTTCCATAATATTTTGGGCTTTCATAAATAATTTTTTTATTTCATTTTCATAATTATCTACTACCTCACTTACCATCTTAAAAATATTATCATTAGTAGCAGCTTCAATACGATAAACGTTGCTTCCTTTTGATTCTATCTTAGTAATAGCTATCTTTTTAATATCTCCACTATAAGTAACATGTGTTCCACCACATAATTCGATGGAATTACCAATAGTAACAACTCTTACTATATCTTGATATTTATCACTAAATAGAGCCATTGCTCCTTTCTTTTTAGCTTCATCAAGTGGCATTTCTTGAACAATTACTTTATCATTTAATTTTATTTTATCATTACATAATTTTTCTACTTTTAAAATATCATCATCTGTTATTTGACCAGTAAAAGTAAAGTCAAATCTTAATCTTTCATCATCAACATAACTTCCAGCTTGATGTAATTGCGAAGATAATACTTCTTGTAATGCTTTTTGTAAAAGATGCACACTACTATGGTTTCTTGCTATTTTACATCTTCTTACTTCATCAATATTAAGTTTGCAAAGATCGCCCTTTTTAATAGTACCTTCTAATACTTTTACTTTATGTAAATGTTGTCCCAAAGGAGCTTTAATAACATCTATTACTTCGGCTTGAAAATGTTCTCCTTTAATAGTACCTATATCATTAACTTGTCCCCCACTAGTAGCATAAAAACAAGTTTGTTCTAAAACTAAATATCCTGTATCATCGATTTCATCAACGAAATGATCTTGATCAAAAATACCGATTATTTGACTTTTTAAAGAAGTAGTATTATATAAAAAAGTACTTTGATCATGAAAAGATAATAATTCTTCATTTTGAATATTCATATTAGCATTATTTTGACGACTATTTTTAGCTAGATTTCTAGCTTCTTTCATATATTGGTCATACTCTTCTTTGGAAGTAGTAAAACCAAGTTCTTCTAAATATTCAACGGTTAGTTCATAAGGAAAACCATAAGTGTCATATAATTTAAATACTTCATAACCACTAATTTTTTTATCTTGGGCTTCACTAATTAATTGATTAAGTCTAGCTTCACCTTGTTCAAGTGTTTTATGAAATAATTTTTCTTCTTGTAATACTAATTTTTTGACTGTCTCTTTTTCTTTTAAAACATCTGGATAACTATCCTGCATAATAGAAGCAACGGTATCAACTAATTGATAAATAAATGGTTCATTTAAGCCTATTTTCTTACCCATTCTAACACTGCGACGTAATAACCTTCTTAATACGTATCCGCGACCAACATTTTCAAATGTAGCGCCATCAGCAAGAGCCATAGTGATCGTTCTAATGTGATCGGCAATAACTTTATATGGCATTTCGCCATGATATTCTTTGTTAGCTAAATGGGAAATATGCTCAATGATAGGAACAAATAAATCTGTCTCAAACGGAGAATCTACACCTTGAAAAATACAGCACCATCTTTCAAGTCCAGCTCCTGTATCGATATTTTTATTAGGTAATTCAGGATACTCCTCACGTTTTAATCCTTTTTTAGAATTATATTGACTAAAAACATTATTCCATATTTCGACATAGCGTTCTTGGGACTCATCTTTTTTAAAATGTTCTAAGGCTTTCCCATCAAAATCATATTCGATACCGCGATCATAAAAAATTTCACTATCTGGTCCACATGGTCCTTCACCAATTTCCCAAAAATTTTCATCAAGTCTTGCAATATGGCTAGGATCAAGACCTAAACTAACCCATTTATTAAAAGATTCATCATCATTAGTATAAATCGTTACATAAATTTTATCTTTCGGAATGCCAAAATATTCTTCACTAGTTAATAATTCATAAGCAAATTCCAATGCTTCAAGTTTAAAATAATCACCAATGGAAAAATTACCCATCATTTCAAAAAAAGTTAAATGTCTTTTCGTAAAACCTACATTTTCAATATCATTAGTACGAATGCATTTTTGGATACTAGATAATCTTTTATTATCAGGTACAACACTACCATCAAAATATTTTTTTAAAGGTACAACCCCAGCATTAATAAACAATAAACTTTTATCATCCAATGGTATTAAAGGCGCGCTTTCTAATATTTTATGTCCTTTACTTTCAAAAAATTTAAACCATAAATTTCTAATTTCTGTACTACTTAATCGCTTCATAAACCCTCCTATAAAATACTTAATATTTCATCTAATCTTTTGCCATATTCTTCATAAGTTCCATTATTTAATATATAAAAGTCAGCATATGCGATAGGCCCTGCCTTAGAGATATTTTCAATCTCCGCTACATCTCTCGATGAAGCTTCAAAGCTATTAAGTGGTCTTACCTCTCTAATAGATAGACGATTATATCTTGTTTCTTTATCAACAACAATAGCAATGACCACTAAATTATCCTTTAATTCTTCTTTTAATATTTTTAATTCTTCCCAAGAATAAAGTCCATCTAACACGGTATCATAATCTTTAGCATATTCTTTAATTCTAGGTAAAAGTATTTTGGCATACGCTCCCATTCCTAAATCTTTTCTTAATCTTTCGCGCATCATTTTTTCATTTTCAGGATTTACTTCTAGCCCTTCTTCTTGTAACTTTTCCATAGTTACTCCCCCAAAGTAAACTTTTTTCCATCCTCTTTTAACTAAAATGTCTGATGCCACACTTTTGCCACTTCCGCACATACCAACGATTGCAACTATTTTTTTCATAAATCCTCCTTAATATAAATAAAAGACCAAAATATAGGAGCGAACAAACGCGGTACCATCCTATTTTGGTCTTAATTACTATAACGGTTTTAGCCTTGAAAACTCCAAAGTAGCTTTTCTAGTAAAATATTTGTTAAATTTCCACCATCATTAACTCTCTATTAAATATTATTTACTATACTTTTCTTTTTCTACGTCTTCTTCATTATCATTAATCATATCTAAAATCTGATATTTATCATTGAAGTATACCAATATAACTTTGGCACACGAAATAATTGGTGTTGATAAAATCATACCTAGTATACCAAAGAAATGTCCAAATATCAATAGGCCAATCATAATTGTTACGGGATGTAATTTCATCGTTTTACTCATAACAATAGGATTTAAAAAATAACTTTCTAAACCTTGACATATAATAACAGATATTAAACAGAAAATACCAGTTAAAGGACTAATCGTAAAACCTACTATTACGGCTGGTATACCACCAATATATGGTCCAAAATAAGGTATTACATTAGTAATAGCGCAAAATAATCCAAATACTAGTGGTGCTTTCAGTCCAGCGATTGCAAAACCAATTGATTGACAAATAAATAGTAAAAACATTATCAGAAGTGTTCCTAATACATAACTTTTTAATAACTTATTTAATTTATCAGTTAACTTAATAAACTCATTATGTATCTTCTTTGGAACAAAAACTAAAAGATGTTTTCTAACATTTTTAAAATCTACTAACATATAAAAAGCAATAAACAAACCAAAGATAAAATTAATACTACCACTAATTATAGATTTAGCAATACTAATAATTGTCTTAGGTAAATCAACTGTAACTGATAAGAATAAATCATTAAAAGCGCTTTCCAAATTAGCTTGTACATCAACAGGATTAAACTTATATATCTCTGCTAAATTAGAAACAAAATTATTGACAAAATTAGTAAGATTATCAATAACCGATGGTGCTGTATTAATTATTTCATTAATTTGATCCCAAAGTGAAGGAAAAATAAGACTACCACCTAAAATTAATATAGCAATAAATAAAACAAAAACAACACAAGTAGATAAAAGACGATTAAGTCCTCTTTTTTGTAAATAAGAAACTAATGGATCAAATAACCAAGCAATGACTATACCAATAAATAATGGAGAAATAATATTTAAAACTGTTCTTATAATACCAAATATTTTCCATTCTCTTATAATATAAGAACTTAATACTATTAAAGTAACTATTTCTAAAATTAAAATAATTTTTAATATATCTCTCGATAATTTTATTACTTCATTTAATCTTAAAAAATCTATTTTTTGTTTATCATTCTTTTTATTAAACATAAATTCCTCCATAATTATATATAATAAATATATCATATTTTTATACACATTTTATCACAATCTTTATTTTTAAAGATTATTTGACGGAAAAAAGGAATTTTTTGTCAAATAAATTAGCAATTATCTTTTTTTAATATTTTGTTAGTATCTATTTTATCGTCACTAGAAGTCAAATAATTAATTAACCCATCTAATTGAGCTGTATCGGTAATATCATTTATTTTTTGAATATTGAAACTTTTTTCGTAAATTATTTTTTTGGCTAATAATGTTTTCTTAGTTACTTCATTAGTATCTTGGGCAAGAGCTACTTGCTCAACTAACGAGTATAATTCATCTTGATCTAAATAATTTAGACCAGAACATACTATTTCATATGCACATTTAGCATTGTATTTTTCATAAGCATTAGCAATATAAGAAATGATAACAGAAGCATCATCTTTCAATAAAATATTAGTAGTTTTTAATAATTTAACAACATATTTAGCCTGATAACCGCCACGTGAACTATATAAACTATTGACAATGGCCACTGCTTGGGGATGTTCTAAAATAGCTGGGGATAAGATTATTTGCGAATAATGATTTAAAAATTTATTGTCATTACTAGTAATAATATCTAATATCTTCAAAATTTTTTCATCTTTAACAAGACCTATTTGGCTAATGAATTCATAAGCTTCTTGAGATCTTTCACAAGAAACAGCATTTCCTACTTTAAAAAGCAGTTCACAAGGTTTTATACTATTTAAAAGATCTATTTTATTAGCTGTTAGGCTAGCATACATAGGATGTAATGATTCACAAAGAATCTTAATAATATGAGCATATTGCTGATTATTAATAAGCTTAGGATTTTTGGCTATTTGACAAATATAAAATAAATCATCTATTGTTTTACATTGGGCAACTGTCGATAACATCTTGATAATATCAGCACTATTATTCTTTTTTAATATATCATTAACACCAACAACTTCACATATCATTTTAGTTTTATCAAAAGCTTCAATATTAGCTATATCTTTTAATATTTCCAAATGATGATTATGGTTTAAAAAAAATTTATTATTTGAAAGTAATGCTAAATAGTATGCAGAACGATTATTATTATCAATTTGTAATTGAATAATATTTTTGATCTTTGGATCTAATTTATCATTTATCAATAAATATATTTGGGTAACTTGTAACACACGATTATTTTCTAATTTTAATATTTGATTTGCTTCTTCAATTCTTAATGTTAAAATTTTTTCAAAACTATTATTTATATTATTTAACAAAGGAACCATATATTCTGTAAATTGATCATTTTCCCTCATGCTTGTTAATAATTTAATCAATAAATTCTTATCCATAAAAACCTCAACTCATTTGTTTATTATAATGATGGCTTAAAAAAAAAGCAAGGAATTTTCCTTGCATTAGTTAGATAAAACTAACTACATCATATTTTCGATTGAATTAGCAGCATTTTTACTCATTTTATTGACAGATCTTTTAATATCTTCGATCATATTAGGATTACATTTCTTTACAAGAGCCACTGCTCCAACACCTAAGGAACCTGCTAATATATATTTCCATGCTTTTTTCATTTCAATCACCTCTTGATCAAAAATATGATAGTATTTTTAAAATACCATTTTTAGTATGTCTTATAATAATGAATTTATACTTTTACTTTGATCTTTTTTTGTAAGCGTTCTTTTAAAGTAGTGCGTCTTATATCAGCATTATTATTACTACTAGCGTATGTTAAAGCGTTTAATTCCCCAACTAGATAAAGTTTCTTTTTACTTCTAGTAACAGCTGTATAGTATAATTTGCGATATAACATATTGCCATAATCTTTTACTACGGGTATAACTACTGTTTTAAATTCACTTCCTTGGGATTTATGAATGCTGATGGCATAACCATGTTTAAAAGTATTAAAATTACTTGGTGTATAACGTACTAAATTACCATCAAAATCAATCACAATTTCATTTTTATTAATACTATCAATAATACCAATATCACCATTAAAAATATTTTCATCAGGCATATTCGTCAATTGTAATATTTTATCATTTTCACGATAAACAACATCACCATAAACATATTCTTTTTTATTTTTACTTCGAGGATTAAATATATCTTGAATAACTTTATTAAGATTATCAATACCATTAATAGTTTTATATCTAGGTACTAAAACTTGAAAATCTTTATAAGAATCTTTTTGATGTTTTTGACAAATATTTTTTATAGCCTCACAAACTTGATCACGCTTACAATAATCAAAAATTAAATCCTTATCTTTATTAAAAATATCTTCATTAACAACACCATTATTAAGATCATAAGCAAGTGTTATGATATTTGAACCTTCCTTTTGACGATACAAATAGTCCAATTTAATTACAGGTACTACTTCACTTTCAATAATATCTTTTAAAAGCTCTCCTGGTCCTACTGATGGTAATTGATAATAATCACCTACTAAAATAATTTTAGTATCGGTTTTGATTCCCTTTAATAAACTGTAAAATAAATAAATATCAACCATACTAGCTTCATCAATAATAACTAATTTAACATCACTTTTATTATACTCATTAACAGCAAATTTATTAGTTTCTTTATTCCATTTTAAAAAGCGATGAATAGTATATGCTTTTAAAGAAGTAGATTCACTAATGCGTTTACTTGCTCTTCCGGTTGGTGCTAACATAACAACTTCATCCATTAATTCTTTGGTAGATATTTTGTTGATATTTTTATATAAATTAACAATAGCTTGAATAATAGTTGTTTTACCTGTTCCTGGACCGCCAGTAATAACTAAAAAATTTTGTAATGCAGAAAGTCTAATAGCTTCTTTTTGCTTGTCATTATAAAGAAGATGAGAATTTGTTTCTAAATCTAAAATAAAAAGCTCTATTTTTTTATTAATACATGGTTCTTGATTTAATAAATATTTAATTCTTTTACTTATATATTCTTCGGCTTCATGCATAGAAGATAAAAAATATTTTTCCTCTTCTTTTACTATTTTGTTATCTATAATTAAACTATTAATAGCATTAATAAAATCTTCATCAGCAATCGAAGTGTTGATTACTTTCATGGCACTTTTATATATTTCATCGATTAATAAATAACTATGTCCTAATAAATTACATATTTCATTCATAACATAAATAATACTAGCTTGGATTCTGCGTTCATCATCCTTATTGTAACCTTTGTTAAGTGCTAACATATCAATTTTTTTAAAACTAAGATCTTTAAGATCATAAGTTAATTGATATAAATTATCATTAACTATTTCCTTGGTTTTAATTTTATATTTATTATATATAATCATACTTTCTTTGGTAGAAAAACCTAATTCAGTTAATAAAATAATGGTTTCGTAACTATTTTCATAATCTAATAAAGTATTATGTAACATATCCGCTTGCTTTTTAGTAATACCAGGAATTAACAATAAATTATCAGGATTATCTAAGATAATTTTTAAAGTATCTTTGCCTAAAACATCAACTATTTTTTTAGCTTTCTTCTCACCAATTCCTTTAAAAATACCACTGGTTAAAAATTCAAAGATAGAATCTTTATCTTCTCTTTTACAACGTTCATAACTATTAACTTGATATTGTTCCCCATATTTTTTATGAAAAACGCTTTGACCATATAAAAGATAAGTATCTATTTCATTTAAATCATGAAAATAACCTGTAAAAGTTATAATTTGATTGATAAGTTCTTCATTTTCTATACTAGCTTCTTTGATTTTGAATAATCCAACTATATAACCATTCTCACCTTGAAATAATATTTTTTTTAAATTACCTTTTATATAGTTCACATTACCACTCCTTGTTAAAGTTACTCTTATATTATACTTCCCTTTTATAAATAAGTCCAAAAAAAAAGACTAAAAAGTCTTTATAATTTTATAATACGAATAAATCCATTACCAGTTTTACCAATCATCATACCACCGTTGGGATTAGGCATTGATGTATTACCAGATAACATAACTGTATTAGTCATATAATATTTACTATCTAGTAAATAACCACTTGGTTTAATAGATGATTCTGTTAATATATAACTAGAACCACCACCACCGCCACGATCATTATCACCGGAAGCATCAGGAACTGATCCAGATCCACCGTACCAGCCTCCGCCACCGCCTCCGCCGTAGCCATTATTTAAATAATATCCTTCGCCACCTTGGCCAAATGTACCTTGGGAAGCCAAATAATTAGCACTGGTACTACCTTTGCCACCAGAAGTTTGGGTTCCGCCCATACCACAAGCTATAGTTGAACATCCTTCACCAACATTACCACTGCCACTAGCTTCACCATCGGTTCCACCACCAGCACCACCTCTTATTGTAGGAGCACCAACTGATCCACCACCACCAGCAACAATCAAACGATGATTTAAGCTAGAACCACCAACACGAATATCACTAGCTCCACCACCGAACAAAACGGATTGACCACATGCTGAGGCATTACTACATCCTGATATACCTCCACCATTGAAACCACCAGTATTACCACTTCCACCTACATTAACATACAAATAAGTATCTTTTTCTAAGTAAACTGTTCCTTTAACATAACCACCACGTCCTGAATAATTACTACTTCCATTGACATTGGTACGATAACCACCTTCAGCTCCCCAAAGTTCCAATTGATAATAACCAGAATCTGGAACCTTATATGTAAAATTACCAAAAACATTAAAATCTTGTTTTATACCCCAAATAGCTTGCAATGTTATTTTTTGATTAGCACCAGTTAAATTATAAACTTCTTCACCAGCACTATATTGAAAGTTACTATTTGGTATTTTCCATCCTACAAAAATATAACCATTTTTAGTTGGAATTTCATTAGCCAATTGACAATTATCACCAACAATACAATTGGTATGCGTTATATTGCCTTGACCACCATTAAGATCATAATTAATTTGATAAGTTTGAACTTCTTCAATACCAGGTAATTCAATATTACCAGGATCACTACTAGCACTATATTGCTCCCAATCTAAATCAATATTTATTTTTCTAAATCTTGCCGTAGGATCATATTCAACCGTTGAATTATATGATGCTTTAACAGTAAAACTAACCGTTTTGCTAGCATTAAGTATCATTCCTTTGGCTAAGCCAGAAACAGTATATACTATTGAATCAGATCCACTTTGTGAAACATTATAATTAGATAATTTAGCATTAATAGTTCCCGCATTTTTAATAGTAACAGTATAAGTCATAGAATCACCAGGATTAATTAAACCAATATTAAACTTAACAACATTGTGATCAAAAGATGGTTCTTCAATATTATAAGCTCCCCCAGTAGATGCTGTTTTTGTAACACCGGAAATATATATCTCCCATTTGGTTGTAATATTAGCTGTTCCATTAATTACTAACGACGAGCTAAATACAGAGTATCCAATTCCCATAAATAATACTCCTATGCATATAGCAATAATTATTATAGATTTTTTATTTCTCATACTCTTCACCTATTCTTACAATTTATTTTAACATTTTTTTATTTTTACAACAATAAATATAGACCTTTTTTTATATTATTGACATTTTTTTGTAAAACAATATTATTTATTTTTATTACTTAATTATTGCCATTCTTAAAATTAATAGCTATAATGAAAACTATGATTGGATGTGATTGTATGCAAAACGATAGTAAACGTATTATTTATTTAGATCTTTTAAGAATTATAGCTACTTTTATGGTCATTATTTTACATATTGCTGGTGGTCCTTGGCAAAGTTTACCAATTCATTCTATTAATTGGCAGGCAGCTAATATCTATGATAGTATCGTAAGATGTTCCGTTCCTCTTTTTGTCATGATATCTGGGGCTCTTTTTCTAGATCCTAATAAAAATATTACTATTAAGCAAATATTTAGTAAATATATTTCACGCTTAGTTATAGCTTTTCTTTTCTGGCAAATTATATATTGTTCTTACTATTTTTTTACAGTATCAACCGATATTAAAAGTATCATTATATTATTTGTAACTGGATATTATCATTTGTGGTTTTTATATATGATCTGTGGCTTATATTTAATAACACCAATTTTAAGAAAGATAACCGAAGATGAAAAAATAACTAAATATTTTTTGATTTTAGCCCTATTTTTTAATTCTATTATTCCATTACTTTTAAAAATACCTATTTTGTCTTATTTTAATACTCCTTTCAACAATATTGTTTACCATTTAACCTTAGGTTATTCCAGTTATTATGTATTAGGTTATTATTTAAGCAAAAAAGATTTATCTAAGAAGCAAAGAAAAATAATTTATGGATGTAGTTTATTAGGTTTTATCACCGTCATATTAGGGACAATTATGTTATCAAATTATAATAATAAAGCCGATGAGCTATTATTTGCTACTTCATATCTACCAGTAGTATTAGAAAGTATCGGTCTTTTTGTCTTAGTTAAATATAGTAAAAATTGTTTTACTAATAAAACTAAACAACTAATCTTTAATTTATCAAAATATAGTTTTGGTATTTATTTATCACATGCTCTTGTTATAGATCTTTTAAGTAATTTGAAAATTAATGTTTATTTTGCTAATCTTTTTATAACCATTCCTCTTCTAGCTTTGTTAATATTTATAATTTCCTTAATAATTTCTTTCATCTTAAATAAAATCCCCATTATAAAAAAATATATTGTCTAAAAGAATGTAATTTTACCTTCTTTTTTTTGATTATAGGACAGATGATAGTAGCAAAATTAGTTATTCATAATAAACTATATTAGAAAAGAAAAAAGGAGGAATAAATATGTATTACTACGGTGGAGGATCTTGCTGTCAAGGTGGCGGATATGGTTATCCTTATTATCCATACTATGGTAATTATGGTAATTCTTCATCATATGCAATTATTTTAGTTTTATTTATTTTACTAGTTATTGTAATTGGATCACACCTTACAAGATAAGAGAGAAATCTCTTTTTCTTTTATGCATTAATGTTGTTAATATTCTAAAAAAATGGTAAAATACATAGTATGGAAGTGATCTTATGTTAAAAACAAGCGATATATTAGATGAAAAAAATAAATTATTACGCAAGGTCAGTGAAGATGTTACTTTTCCAATGACCCAAGAAGACTTGGATACAATCGATTTAATGCTTGAATATTTAACTAATAGTCAAATTGAAGCACTAGCAGAAAAATATGATTTACGTCCAGGAATGGGTATGGCTGCCATACAATTGGGCATTCCTAAACGATATTTAACAATTGTCCATGAAGTTGAGGAAGGAAAATTTGATAATTATGTTATTGTAAATCCTAAAATTGTCAGTACTTCACAAGAAAAAATTTATGTTGAAGATGGTGAAGGATGTTTAAGTGTTAATCGTGATGTATGTGGTATTGTTCCTCGTTTTGCTAGAATTACTGTTGAAGGATATGATACTTCGGGTCATAAAATATCCATTAGGGCAAGAGAAGAATTAGCTATCGCCTTTCAACATGAAATAGATCATTTAAATGGCATACTATTTATTGATTATATCGATAAAAACAATCCTTATAAAGATCAAGAAAAATATCGCGCTATATAAAAATAATAATTAAAATAAAACCACTCTATGAGCAATCATAAGTGGTTTTTAATATTTTTTACCTAAAACAATATGAATAATATCTTCTTTTTTTAAAATAGTACCAGGACTTATTGATTGACTAGTAACATAACCATTACCTTCTAATTCATAATTAATATTTAATAAATTCATAATGGTTTTTACTTCACTAGCACTAAATCCCATCAAGTTAGGCATGGTCATATTAGGATCATTAGTAACTATTATCACTTTATCAAGGGAAGATATCTTAGTATCACTTGCTGGATACTGATTAATAACTTTATCACCCTCACCTATTTTAACATAAGTTAGTCCTTGTTTTTTTAACTCGTTTATAATATCAGTAGTATTTTTATTAATGAAAGATGGTACATTATATTTAATTAATTGGCTAGTATTAGTTGGATCTTCTTCATCTAAATTTAAATATTTACTTACATTAATAACAAAATCTTTAATTACTTTATTCATATAAGTTACACCATTACTACCCAAATCCTTAGCCGAATAATAAATGATTATTTCGGGATCATTACCAGGATAAAGTCCAGCAAAACTACGAATAACCGTCGATCCATAACCATTTTTATCAGCTACTTGGGCAGTACCTGTTTTAGCAATTAAATCATAGCCAGGTATATAATATGAATGTCCTGTACCAGTTGGATCTTCAATAACCAAGCGCATCAAGCTTTTAATACTGTTAATGGTTGCGGCACTAGCTACTTTATCTAATTCCGTCTTCTCTGATTGATAAATTACCTCCTTAGTATCAGGATTGACTATTTTAGCAATAATATATGGTTGTAATAAGACACCGTTATTCGTAAGGGAAGTCAATGCCTTTATATTTTGAATTGGCGTAGTAGTTATTCCTTGGCCAAATCCGGCATTAAGGATTTCTGTTTCGTATCTAAAAGCTATTTTACCACTTGCTTCTTTTGGTAATTCAATGCCCGTAGGACTACCAAAACCTAATTTTTTATAATAAGCCTTTAAAATATCCCCATTGATATATCGATTAATTAAATTGATAACCCCTACATTACTAGATAGTACAAAACCATAATCAAATGTAATCTCACCCCAACCTTTTCTATTCCAATCACCTATTTCCGTACCATCTTTGGCTACATAAACACCCGATTTATATGTATCAGTACCATGATAAGTACCATTTTCCATAGTAGCCATATAACTAAATATTTTCATAGTTGATCCAGGTTCATAAGCATAAGCAACATTATAATCAACATAATTTTTAATATCTCTAATATTAGGATCAAAAGATGGATTACTACTTGACGCTAAAATAGCTCCACTCTTAGCATCAGCGACAATGATTGTTGACCATTCAAAAGGATAATCACTAGCTTTTTCTAAGGCACGTTCTAAAAATAATTGAATATTAGTATCAATCGTCAAATATATATCATTACCATCAACAGCAGGTACAGTTTGTTCTTTGGTACCAGCAATTTTATATCCTTGACGATCTTTTTGATAAAAAGTATAACCATCTTTACCACTTAGTTCTTCATTATATTGTTGTTCTATTCCCATTTCACCTATAATAGTTTCTTCACTTGTTCCATCTTCTTTTTCTAAAACTTTGGTAGTAGCATACCCTAATGTATAAGAAGCAAAATCACCATAAGGATAATACCTTTTTTGCGTTTCAATAAAATCAATACCAGGAAGTCCTAACTCCAAAATAGCATCCTTAGTTAATTCCGTAAGGCCACGACCTTTACTGCCAAATTCAGTTTGATAAACATTTTCTTTGGATAAATATTTTAAAAGTTGTTCTTCGCTAATATCAAGTACTGTCGCTAACATTTTAGCTGTATATTCTTTATCGACAACATGTTGTGGTCGAGACATATCAGTCGTCCTTTTCTCATCTAAATAAGCAATTAAAGTATACGATGAAACATTTTGTGCCAAAACATCACCATTACAATCATATATAGTTCCTCTTCTACCTTTAAGAATTTCATTTTTAGTAGTTCTACTATTCGCAAAAGTTTGTAAATTAACACCATCTATTTCTTCGGATAAAGATAATTGGGCTGTTCTAATGCCAATCAAAACAAAAAAAAGTAAAACGCCTATAACTAAAATTAAATTTAATTTTCTGTTACTTCGTTTTACTTTTTTATTCATTTTTTATCACCACTTATTCATCACTATCTATGATTGATTTAATATTACTATTATTATAACTTAAACCCTGTTCAATAGCAACTTCTTTAATGTTATCTAGTGAAGCTAATTCATTTACTTTCATCGCTAAACTTTCGTTTTTCTTCTCTTGGGTAGAAATTTGTTTTTTTACTTTCTCAACATCAAAATTAACCTTAGATAACGTTGCTTGGGAAAAGACAATAGCAAAAGGAGAAATAACTAGTAAGACCACTGTAAATATATATAGTAATTTTTCAAATTTACCAATTTTTATAACCTTTTTCATGTTCTTTTTCATAATTGTCTCCTTTATATTCTTTCTATTATTCTTAATTTAGCACTTCTAGATCGCTTGTTACGTTCCATTTCTTCATCTGTTGGTAAAATAGCTTTATTATTAATCAAGCGATAAGAGCTTTGATATTCCTTAGGAATTTCTGGTAAGCCTTTTACTTTCTCATCAATAGTAGTTCTTTCTTTAAAAATATTTTTCACTATTCTATCTTCTAAGGAATGAAAAGTGATTACAACTAATCTTCCATTTTTATTTAATAAATCTAATGAATCATTAAGCGCCTTTTCTAATACGTCTAACTCATGATTAACTTCGATTCTTAGAGCTTGAAAAATTCGTCTGGCAGGATGTTTATCACGCATAGCTTTCATCGGCATAGCACTTTTAATAATATCCACTAATTCCAAAGTGGATTCTATTTTTTTATTTTTACGATAATCGACAATAGCTCGCGCAATACTTCGTGAATATTTTTCTTCACCATAACGATAAAATATATCACTTAATTCACTTAATGAATAATTATTTACTATATCAGATGCCGTTATTTTAGATGAATCGTGCTGATCCATTCGCATATCTAATGGAGCATCTTGATGATAACTAAAACCACGTTCTTTTTCATCTAATTGAACGGACGAGACTCCTAAATCAAATAGGATTCCATCGACTTTATTAATATTTCGTTTAGCTAATTCTTCTTTAATGTTTTCAAAATTACTATGAATAATAGTAAAATTATGACCAATTTCTGCTAAACGTTTTTGACTAAATTCAATCGCATCAAGATCTTGATCAAAGGCGAAAAGACAACCCCTTCTTACTCGCTTTAAAATCTCACTGGAATGCCCAGCATAACCTAATGTACAATCAACGTAGATACCGTCTTCTTTCAAATTAAGTCCTTGGATTGCTTCTTCAAGTAAAACACTAATATGCATAATTAATCACCATTTTCCCAATTTGAATCAAATAAATCTTCGGCAATATTTGACATTTCCTCTTTGTTAGTTTCATAAAAATGATCCCATTTGTCCTTGTCCCAAATTTCAAGGCGATCTCCTACACCGACTATAACACATTCTTTTTTTAAGCCGGCATAGGAGGCCAATGGAGAGGTAATATTGATTCGACCTTGCTTGTCAAATACTGTCGCAGTAGCGCCTGATAAGAAGAACCTCATAAAACTTCTTGCGTCCTTCTTCGTAAATGGTAGACTTTTTAAGCGATTGGTGATTTTTTC
>CANRAE010000001.1 GCA_947628525.1 uncultured Bacilli bacterium | reverse complement strand
CAATTAACAATTTTACTATATCATATCATTTTAATTTTTTAATATTTTTGGTCTCACATCATTTACAACTACACAAAAATAAATTTTTTTGAGATTTTTTTGAGATTTTTGAGATTTTTTGCATATTTGCTGATAACTTTATCAATTTATTAGGTGCATTTGTGATATAATGTTAATGGTGATCAAAATATGAGAAATAAAAAATTGCTTATTATTTATGTAATTTGTGTATTGATGTTCATAGGTATTAGTTATTATTTAACTTTACCAGCTATTAATATTCATAGTCCTGGTTTTTGGCTTTACCTTTTTGCAATAATTATGTTTATTTCGATTGGTAAGTTATTAATATCTATTGACTATAAAACAGGAAATTTAAAAAAACGCTCTTATTCTAATTTTTGGAAAACGGGATATTTATTAGTAGCGACAATTTTCATTATTATTTTTGTTATTAATATATTTTTATCTCCTTTGTTTAGATCAAGTAGTTATGCTAAAAGAATGACTATAAATGAAAATGGAAATTTTAATACCGATGTAAAAGAAGTGGATTTTAATACTATTCCCTTATTAGATAAAGATTCAAGTAGTAAGCTTGGTGATAGAGTAATGGGTGAGATGACTGATTTGGTTTCTCAATTCTATGTTTCTAGTTTATACACACAGATTAATTATAATAATGAAGTAGTAAGAGTAACACCTTTGGAATATTATAGTTTTATCAAATATTTTACTAATCATAAAGATGGTGTAAAAGGGTATATTATTGTTAATTCGGTAAACGGCAAAAGTGAACTTGTTAAATTGGAAAAAGGAATGAAATATATGCCTTCAGCTTTATTTAACGAAGATTTGAGACGAAAACTTAGATTTAACTATCCAACAGAAATATTTGGTGAAGCAAATTTCGAGTTAGATAATGATGGCAAACCTTATTGGATTGTACAGACAGTGAAATATTCTGGTGTTGGTTTAAAAAAAGAAATAACAGGTGTTATAATATTAGATCCTGTGACAGGTAAAAGCAAAAAATATAATGTTAATGATATCCCTACTTGGGTAGATCATGTATATGATGCTTCATTAATTTTGGAACAAGTTGATGATTGGGGAACCTATAAAAATGGCTTTCTTAATTCTATATTTGGTCAGAAAGACGTAGTAGTTACTACCGATGGTTATAACTATTTAACTATGGATGATGATGTATATTTATATACTGGTATTACTTCAGTAGCTAGTGATGAATCAAATTTAGGATTTATTCTTTGTAATATGAGAACTAAGGATACGGTTTATTATCAAGTTCCTGGTGCCGAAGAGTACTCTGCTATGGAAAGTGCCAAAGGTCAAGTACAACAAATGAATTATACATCTACTTTTCCATTATTAATCAATTTACAAGGCAAACCTACTTATTTGATTTCGTTAAAAGATAATGCAGGCCTTGTAAAAATGTATGCTTTTGTAGATGTTCAAAATTATCAAAGGGTTGTAGTAACAGATTCTGCTAAAGGAATCAATGAGGCAGCTAGAAATTATTTAATTACAAATCCTGTTGTTGATTCTAATGAAATAATAACTAAAGAAATAACAATTAGTAGCATATCTACTTCGATTATAGATGGTAATACTTATTATTATTTTGTCGATGTTGATGGTCAAAAATATAAAGCATCGATAAAGGTTGGCGAAGATTATTTACCGTTTGTAACACCTGGATCAAAAATGTCTATTGGATATAGAAACGAAAGTAATGTTATTGAAATAATAAAAATAGAAAGGTGAGATAATTATGTTATTAAAAGAATGTAAAAATTGTGGAGCAATAGTTAAAGTTGAAAAAGACTGTCATTGTAAGTGTGGTTTTACTTGTTGTGGTGAACCAATGCAAGATGTTATAGCTAATTCCAGTGAGGGAGCAAAAGAAAAACATCTGCCTAATTATAAAGTGGTTGGCGATAAAATAAAAGTATCCGTAGATCACGTTATGGAAGACGAGCATTATATTGCTTGGGTCGCATTAGAAAATGATACTATTGAAATTGTACATCGTTTAAATAAGAAAAAAGAAGAGATTGTTTTTCCTTATATAAAAGGAGCTACCTTATATTCTTATTGCAATAAGCATGGATTATGGGAAAGAAAAGTTAATTAAAAATGCAAAGCGACAAATATGAATTACCT
The DNA here is from genome assembly GCA_947628525.1 of uncultured Bacilli bacterium. Taxonomy (GTDB): domain Bacteria; phylum Bacillota_I; class Bacilli_A; order RF39; family UBA660; genus RGIG3091. Next base: position 84,571 of record CANRAE010000001.1, on the reverse strand, counting down.
TGTGTCGCTTTTTTATTATCACAAAACGATAAATGATTCATCTTTTTATATTCAAGTTGCAGTATTTTTGCTATAATATATTAAGTATTGGAGGAATTTAAATGGAAAAATTGACCAAAGAAGAAGTTTTACATGTTGCTAATCTAGCACGAATTGGGGTTAGTGATATAGAAATAGAAAAATATCAAATAGAATTAAAAAAATTATTAGATGATGTTGATAAGATTAAAGATGTAAAAAATTATGATGAAGATTTATTAATTGCTCCACATGATCATGATGCCCAATTGAGACCAGATGAATGTGGTGAAATGTTAGATCAAGATACAATAATGAAGAATGTCCCACATTCTAATGGCAATTTTGTGGAAGTACCGGTGATGTTAAATGAGTAAATATTTAGATTTAGAAATTAAGCAAATTAATGAATTATTAAAGAAAAAAGCAATAAAACCAATTGATTTAGTGATGGAAGCGTTTGAACGAATTGAAAATAACAGTGATTTAAATGCATTTATTACTTTGAATAAAGAAAAGGCCTTAGAACAAGCTCGTCAATTAGAGAATAAAGAAGTTGATAACCTCCTTTTTGGTATACCGATTGCTATTAAAGATAACATTATTACTAAGGATTTAAAAACGACGTGTGCATCCCATATTTTAGAAAATTTTATTCCTATATATAATGCTACTGTTGTTGAAAAAATATTAGAAAAAAATATGATTATTATTGGTAAATGTAATATGGATGAATTTGCTATGGGATCAACTAGTAGAACTAGTTATTTTGGCGTTCCTCGTAATCCTTGGAATAAAAAGAAGATTGCTGGTGGTTCATCAGGTGGAAGTGCATCATGTGTTGCAGCTAGATTAGTTCCTTTGGCTCTTGGTAGTGATACTGGTGGATCTATTCGTCAACCATCAAGTTATTGTGGCATTGTTGGAATGAAGCCAACTTATGGAAGAGTATCACGTTATGGATTAGTAGCTTTTGCATCTAGTCTAGATCAAATAGGACCTATGACTAGAAATGTTTACGATAATGCTTTATTACTTAATGCTATCAGTGGACATGATCAAAATGATTTAACTTCATCATTTAAAGAAGTTGAAGATTATACCCGTTTAATTGGCCAAAACATAGCTGGTATGAAAATAGCGATTCCTAAGTTTTTTATGAGTGATATTGTCGATCAAGAAATAAAACAAAAAGTTGAAAATATTAAAAAGATGTTGCAAGAAAATGGTGCTAGTATTGATTATATTGATATTGATTATATTGAAAATGCTGTTACTTTATATCAAATAATTGCTATGGGGGAAGCAAGCAGTAATTTAGCAAGATTTGATGGTGTACGTTATGGTTATTCATGTCAAGATCCTAAGAGCGTTGATGACTTGTATAAGAGGACAAGACAAGAAGGCTTTGGTGATGAGGTTAAAAGAAGAATAATGGTAGGTTCTTATTTATTGAGTGGAAAGAATGCTATTACTTATTATAATAAAGCTTTACAAATTCGCGATGATATTAGGAAAAGTTTCCAAAAAGCTTTTGAAAAATATGATTTGATCATAGGACCAAATACAACTACTGTGGCCTATGGTATTGATGAAAATTTAGATAATCCATCACAAACTTTTTTAGATGATGTTTTAGTAATTCCTGTCAATATGGCTGGACTTCCTGGTATGAATGTTCCCATTGGTTTTAACAAAGATCATTTACCAATTGGGTTACAAATTATAGGTAATAGTTTTGAAGAAGCTAAAATGTATCAATTAGCAGCTTTTATTGAAAAAGAATTAAATTTAGATTTAATACCAAAAGAGGTGAAATAATGGATGATTATAAAACAACAGTAGGAATAGAAGTTCATGCTGAATTAAAGACTAACACTAAAATTTTTTCATCTTCTTGTAATGGCTATGCTAACATGGCTAATACTCATGTTAATGTTATTGATCTTGGTTATCCAGGAACTTTGCCTACATTAAATGAAGAAGTAATAAAAAAAGCTATTAAAGCAGCTTATATTTTAAATTGTCAAATAAATAAGAGAATGCATTTTGATCGTAAAAATTATTTTTATCCTGATTTACCAAAAGGCTATCAAATAACACAAGCAAGAACTCCTATTGGTGTTGATGGCTATGTAGAAATTGAAATTAATGGTACAAAGAAAAAAATAGGTATCCATGATATTCATATTGAGGAAGATACTTGTAAAAGCATTCACTATAATAATAGTTCATTATTAGATTTTAATAGGGCGGGGGTTCCTTTAATAGAAATAGTTACTAAACCAGATATTGCTAGTGGCAAAGAAGCGGTTTTATATTTAGAAAAATTACGTGAATTATTACTTTATGCTGATATTTCTGACTGTAAAATAGAAGAAGGAAGTATGCGTTGTGATGTCAATGTATCAGTAAGTAAAACTTCCGAATTAGGTACCAAAATAGAAATAAAAAATATAGGATCTATCAGTAATGTAGGATTGGCAGTTGACATGGAAACAAAACGTCAAATTGAACTGTTAGAAGGTGGTAATACTTTACATGAAGAGACTCGAAGATTTGATGAAAAAGGCAATCGAACCGTTTTAATGCGTGTTAAAGAAACTGGTAATGATTATCGTTATTTTCCTGAGGCGGATATTCCTTTTGTTGTACTTACTGATGATTATATTGAAAAAGTTGTTAAAGATATGCCAATGTTATTTAGTGAAAGAAGAGATATTTATTTAAAAAATGGTATAAGTGAAATTAATGTTAATAAAATATTGCAGAATAGAACTATCTCTGATTATCTTAATCGTTATTTAGATAAACATATTAATTTAGTTATTGCTAGTAATTTATTATTAGGTGATATTGCCAATTATATTAACAAAAATAATGTTACTATGGATGATACTTGTTTTAATGAAGATAAATTTATTCAGGTTGTTAATATGTTGGATCAAGGTGATATGTCTAGTAAAATGTTTAAAGAAATAATTAATGATCTATTTGAAAGTAATGATGATATTAATACTTTATTACAGCGTCATGGTATTACTAAATTAGAGGAAGATGACTTAAAAGCGATTATTCAGAATATAATAAATAGTAATCAGGATAATGTTTTAGCATATAAAAATGGTAATGATAGGCTTTTCAAATATTTTGTAGGGCAGGTTATGAAAGAAACTAAGGGTAGTGCTGATCCATTATTAGTTAATAAAATATTACAAGAAGAGTTAATGAAATAGCATTATTTGATTAATAAAGGGTCATGGTGTATAATGATATTATTGGAGGTATCAATATGAAATATATAAAAAAGAATAAATTGACGGTGTTTATTATTGTTATTTTTGTGGTTTTAGTTTTTATTGGAGCTTATATATATAATTTGTTTTTTAGCAGTGGTAGAAAAGAAGCATATGGTAACAGACTTGATGGTATCGAAGAGGTAAGAATTAGTGATGATACATATAAACAAATAGTTAAATCTTTAAAAGAAAATAAAACTGTTACTGATGCTTCTACTGATTGCAAAGGTAAAATAGTTAATATTATTATTACCGTTACTGATGAAGAAACCAAAGAAAATGCCAAAAAAATATCTGAAACAGTATTAAAACATTTTGATAAAGAACAATTAGAATTTTATGATATTCAAGTATTTGTTAAAAAAAATAATGCGGAATTAAATGATTTTCCAATTATAGGTTACAAGCAAAATGGTAAAAGTGGCTTTACTTGGACCAAGGATAGAGCGGTGGTAAAAGATGAAAATAAATAAAAAAGTAATAATATTAGTACCTATTTTAATAGCGGTTATTGTTTTTCTATCTTTATATTATTATTTTAATAAAGAAGATAGTAATGCTCTTACGGTAAGTGATCGTAGATGGATCGAAGATAATTTATCAACAGTTATTGATTTAGAATTAATAAGTAATTATCCTGTTTATGGTAATAATGGAGTTTTCTATCAATTTGTAAATGATTTTGAAGAAGATACTAAACTTGATTTGAATGTAATCCCTTATCTTAAAACTGGTACACCTACGGGTAATGGCTTACGTTTTAGAGTTTTAAACAATGAAGAGAATTTATCAGAAAAAGATTTATTATTAGCTGAAGATGTATATGTAGCAATTAGTAAAAACCAAATGAAAATAAATCGTGTTACAGATATCAAAAACGTTACAGTAGGTGTTTTTACTGATGATGTTGGTGAAATAAGTTATTATTTAAAAACAGGTAGTAATATAACTTATCGTCCTTATAGTACTATAGATGAATTAACAAGTGCCCTTGATACAGATAATGTAGATATGATTATTATACCTAATATTATGTATTTGGATCAAACTCTTGCTAGTGATGAGTATGTTATTACTTATACTTTGGCAGAAATGAATAAAAAAATAGTATTATCATTAAGTAATGACAATACTAAATTAGATCAAATTGTTAAGAAGTATTATGAGAATTGGAAAGATAAACATTATGTTAATTATTATAATGAAGATTTATTAAATTATTATATTTCAGAAAATAATATTAATGATAAAACAAGAGCTGATTTGCTATCTAAAAACTATGTTTATGGTTATATTGAAAATGCTCCTTATGAAAAAACAATTGATTCCGAAGTAGAAGGTATTGCTGGTGAATATATTAATCGTATTAAAAGACTTACTGGTATTGATTTTACATATCAAAAGTATGATACGATTGAAGAATTAAAAAAAGCTATTGATAGTGGCAAAGTAGATATCTATTTTAATTATTATAATTATGAAAATGATAATTATAAAGCTACTGCTTCAACCTTTGTAGAGGAATATGTGGTTTTATCTAAACCAGAGAATGGCTATGTAATAAATTCTTTTGAAGCTTTAAAGGGTATAAAGGCAAGTATTGTCAATGATAATGCTCTATATCATTATTTTAGAGATAATAGTAAGGCTAGTTTAGTACCATTTGATAATTTAAATGATTTATTAGAAGGAAGTTCTAATGAAGCCTTAATTATTGATAAAGAGATTTATAATTTATATAAAAATAGTAAATTTAAAGATTATGAAGTTTTATATACTGGTATAATGACTAATGATTATAATTTTATGATTAAAAATCATAATGATGCGTTCTATAATTTATTTAATTATATAATTAATACTAATTCTTATTATCGTTATCGTAATGCTGGATTAAATAGTTTGAATGTTTCATTCTTAGATCGCTTTACGTTTGAAGAATTATATATAATTATTTTATCACTAATTTTTATACCTTTGATTTTCTTAGCATTTGTGTATATTATTTTTAAGAGAAAGAAAAAAGTCAAAGCGGTAAGAAAAGAAGAACGTAAAAAATATACAGATATGTTAACATCGTTAAAAAATAGAAATTACTTGAATTTTAATATTAAAACATGGAATGCTTCTAAAAAATATCCACAAGCTATTGTTATAATAGATTTAAATAATGTTAAATATGTTAATGATAACTATGGACATGAAGCAGGCGATAAATTGATTATTAAAGCTGCTAGTATTTTAGTAAGCACCCAACTTGAAAATACCGAAATTATTAGGACAGATGGTAATGAATTTTTGATATATTTAGTTGGTTATAGTGAACAACAAGTATCAACATATACTAAGAAATTAAGTAAAGAATTTAAAACTTTACCATATGAATTTGGTGCTGCCGTAGGTTATAGTATGATTACGGATGATATTAAGACCATTGATGATGCTATCAATGAGGCAACTATGGAAATGCGCACTAATAAAGAAGAATATAAGATATAAGGGAAGATTAAAATGAAAAAAAGAATTAAAGTTTTGATTAATAGGTTAGTACAAAATATTACTAAGCCAGAAATGTTAATATTGCCTGGTCAGCTTTCGTTCTTTTTTCTTTTGACTTTAATTCCTTTATTAGCATTGTTCATAAGTATTTTTTCTAAAATAAATTTGTCATCTAGTTTTATTAATGAATTAATTGTGTCTAATATACCAGATGCTTTAATAGGAATAGTAGATACTCTATCTAAAAATACATCAGCTAATACGAATGCTATTATTTTCTTTATTTCAGCGATTGTTTTAGCTTCTAATGGTACTCATTCTATGATTATAGCTTCTAATAAAATGTATAATATTAAAGATCGTAGTTATATAGCAAGAAAAGGTAAATCAGTAATCATGATGTTTGTCTTAGTTATTCTTTTACTATTTATGTTTTTAATTCCGGTATTTGGTGATATGATTATGGAGCTTATAACAGCATTGTTTCATTCCAAAGAGTTAAATGCTTTCATTATTTTTACTTATAATTTATTGAAATTTCCTTTATCTTTCTTGCTAGTTTTCCTAGCTATAAAGCTTTTATATATTATGGCACCAGATATGCGGATTAAAAAAAGTGAAGTTAATTATGGGGCTGCTTTTACAAGTATTTCTTGGGTTTTAGTTACTCAACTTTATTCATTGTATGTAGAAAATTTTTCTAATTACAGTAACTTATATGGTAGTATTTCCAATTTATTAGTATTAATGTGGTGGATTTATCTTTTGGCCTATATTTTTGTCTTGGGCATAGGTTTAAATGTTACTAAGTACCAATTAACAAGCGAGAAATAATCTCGTTTTTTCTTGCTTTTTTTAATAATTAGCGTTATAATAAACACACATTTTAAAGGGGGTATAATAGATGGAAAAATATTATATAAATAGTAGTGATGCACAAATAATAAAACAAATCGAAAATGCTACAATTGATATATTTAATTTATATCAAAAAATGATTATGGAAACTTGGCTTAATAATGGTCAAGAATCATTACTTTTTTTGGAAATGCAAGAAACTTTAAAAAACAATAAAAAAATAGAAGATGAATTATATCAAAAACTTAATTTAACGCCAGAAAAAGCTGCTTCTATTTATAAAACATTAAAATTAAATGATCAAGATATAGTACCTATGGTTTTAGAAGATCGTGCTGATCAAGAATTTATTTTAATGCGTATTACTAAAAAAATTGCTAGTAAAGCTGATATTTGGTTTTTATCAAAAGAAGTTTGTGATTATGAGAAAAAACAAGGAATAGATAAACAAGAACTTCGATTAAGAATTGAAGAAGCCATTAATGCATATAAATATTCTAATAGCTTGAAATTAGATGAAATAAATAGTTTTTTATATTTTAATGAAGAAAATATTGCTTATTTAGAAGATATGGAAGATGACCAAATATTACCACATTTATTTAGGGCTAAAATGTTATTGGCTTTTTTGGACCAAGATGTGGAAAATACGTTATTAGATGATAATTTTACTTTAAATCAGCTAATACTTAGTTCCGATCTTTGTGGTCAAACGTTAAATCTTTCCAAAGATGTAATGGACTCAATTAAATCTACTTATTATCTTGATGGAATTTCTAAGAATATGGCGAAACGTATTGTGCCTGATCGCCAATTTACTAAATCACTAATTGAAAAAGTTAAGCAAAATTTAATGAGTTCTCATTTAAGAGGATGTTTAGTAGTTTTGAATAATAATGAAGAAATAATGGGCATTCGTGAGGATTGGCATAATATATATGAACATGAATTTTATAATGTTGATGCAAATGAATATAATAGTATAGTAAAATCCGTAGGAGCTATTAATGATGATTTAAGTAATTTTGAACAAGATAGATCCAAAGTTTATTATTACTCAATGAAATAATATAGGAGGTATTAAATGGCAGAAAGTTATAGTAAAAAAGATCTTAATATATATAAAGAAATAATGCATACTGATCATAATATTTTTCTTGTTTATGACAAATTGTTTTCAATCGAACGCGATAATTTAAAAGATTCTGTCATTTATAAGAATTCAGTTGATCATTTAAAATCACTTATTTTACGTGAAGAATATTTATATAAAGAATTAGAATTAAATCCTAGAAAAATTACAGAATTATTAGGACGAATAGTACATGAACCTAATGTTGAAAAAAGTAATCCTTTGAAAATAGAATTATCTAGTGAGTTTATAGCATATCGATATTTAGTCGAACCTCATCGTTTAATCTTAACTTTTCAAGAAGCTTATCGTGCTACTATTAAACATAGTATTAAAGATGATCGATTAGAAAAAGCTAATGATTTAATCGACGATGATATAGAAGAAGGATATTTATATTATTTGACTAGTCAAATCAAAAAAACACAAGATCACTCTTTAAAAAATAATTTAATTTGGTGCAAATATGTTTTGTCATATCTTTCTAAAAATATAGAGCAATTACTGATAAACAATAACTTTTCTGAAATAGAAGACCTTTATTATGGCTTTCCTTTATTACAATTAGAATATAATAAAAATGATTTTAATGAATTAATCAACGCTTATAAAATTAAATATTTTTCTAGTGCTATTGATATGATGCTTGTATCACAAGAAGATATGCAAAAGGTATCTAATTGTGCTAAGAGGCAATTAGGATCATGCCTATATCAAGCTGCTCATGGATTAATAATCGATCAGTTAGAACAACAAGCAACCAAAAAATATTTAAATAATATTATTGATGTTACTAATTTATTATTAGGTGATCAGAAAAATAATTTAAATGAATCATGTGAATATGCCAAAAATGTGATCAATAATGCTGATAATTCAAAAATAAAGTATTTATCTTTTCAACCTTTACAGTAGTTACAATTTTGTCATTTTTATAGAACGATTTGTAAAAAAATAATAGAAGTGCTATAATGTAATAAGTGAGGTTTTGTTTATGGTAAAAAGAATAAAAAGCCAAAATAATGAAGGTAATAAATTATTAAATTTTTTGAAAAGAATTGTTTTAAATCCTGGAAAATATATATTAAAGTTATGTAAAAATATTAAAAAAAATGTAACGGAAAATATGATTTTTTGGGTTTTTGTTGTTTTAAATGTTATTAATGCTTTTTTATTAAGAATGTTAACGATGAATAATGCAAGCAATTTTTTTGCTTTTCAACCATTGTTAGCTGACTTTGCTTTTGTCGTTATTTTAGGATCATTTGGTTTTTTGTTTAAAAAAGTAGGACGTTTAGTCTATTATTTTGTTGCAACTTGTATCTTAACAGCTCTTTGTATGATTAATTCATCATATTATACCTTTTATACATCGTTTGCTTCTATTTCTTTAATATCAACAATAAAATTTATAGGTCAAGTAGGGGATGCAGTGGTTGATAATGTATTAAAACCACGAGATTTTGTTTACTTATTAATGCCTATCATTATGTTAGTAATTTGTATCCGTAAATATAAAAGTAATAAAGTTACTAGAAGTGATTATAAAGATCGACCAAGAGCTTTAAAAATGTTAGTTATAGGTGTTGCTTGTGCAATAGTCTTTTCTACAACATTAACTTCAACTGATATAGGACGTTTAGTAAAACAATGGAATCGTGAATATATTGTAATGAAATATGGTATATATACTTATCATTTAAATGATTTATTTAAAAGTATTGAACCAAAAATAACATCACTTTTTGGGTATGATGAAGCAATGCGTACTTATAAAGAATATTTTCAAGATTATGTTCCTGAAAAAACGAATAAATATACAGGAATATATGAAGGTAAAAATGTCATTGTTATTCATGCCGAAAGCATTCAAAATTTTGTTATTGGTTTAAAATTTAATGGTCAAGAATTAACACCAAATTTAAATAAATTGGCTAACAGTGGTTTATATTTTGATAATTTTTATTCCCAAGTAAGTGTAGGTACTAGTAGTGATAGTGAATTTACATTTAGTACTTCATTGATGCCTTCCAATAGTGGTACAGCTTTTGGTAGTTATTATGATCGCACTTATGTAACTACTCAAAAATTATTACAAGAAAAAGGATATTATACTTTTTCTATGCATGGTAATAATGCTGATTATTGGAATAGAAGATTAATGTATAAAGCTATTGGTTATGATAAATTCTATTCAAAAGTTGATTATGATATTGATGATGTTAAGGGCTTAGGTATTTCGGATAAATCTTTTTTCCACCAATCTGTGGAAAAAATTAAAGAAATAGCTGCTAATAATGAACATTTCTTTGGTACAGCAATTACTCTTACTAATCATACACCTTTTAAAGATAAATATGGTGTATATAGTGATTTTGATGTTAGTTTAAAAGTAAATGAATATAATGAAGAATTAGGACATTATGAAGAAGTAACTTATCCATACTTAGAAAATACCAAATTAGGACGTTATTTAAAATCAGTGCATTATGCTGATGAAGCTTTAGGTGAATTTATTAATGAATTAGATGAAGCTGGTATATTAGATAATACCATTATTGTATTATATGGTGATCATGATGCTAGACTTCCAAAAGAAGATTTTCAAAAAATGTATAGTTACGATAAAGAAACAGATGGCGTTTTAGATGCCTCTTCTCCTAACTATGTTGATTTTAATAGTTATCAATATGAATTAAATAGAAAAGTACCATTTATTATTTGGTCTAAGGATGGTAAATATAAAGGCGTTAATTCTAATGTCATGGGAATGTACGATGTTCAACCAACACTAGGTAATATGCTAGGTATTTCTAATAAATATGCTTTGGGTAGAGATATATTTAATGTTGGTTCTGATAATATTGTAGTGTTCCCAACAGGTAATTGGGTAACTAATTATGTATATTATAATAGTCAAAAAGTTGAATATATGACTTTAAAAGATGCCGTTATAACCGAAGAATATATTACAGAATGTAACAATTATGCTGATAGGCTTTTAAATGTTTCAAATTCAATAATTGTTTATGATTTAATTGCCAAAGGCAACCAAGAACAAGCTGATGAATCACAAGTAATTGAAGAAGGAACGTTAAAATAGGTAGATAATACCTATTTTTAATTAGAAATATAATTAATAAAAATAAAGGATTAGGAGATAATAATATGGAAAGAGTAATAATGATAAAATACGGAGAGTTATCTACTAAAAAAGGTAATATTAATTATTTTATTAATACTTTATATAAAAATATTCAAAATAAACTTAATGGTTTAGATGTTAATATTTATAAAGATATATCTAGAATGTATATTGAATTTAGTGATCATAATTTAAAGATGATATTAGAACGAATTAATAATATCTTTGGCATTCATGAATATGTTGTTGCTTATAAAATTAATACTGATATAGAAACTATTAATAAGACTATTCTTCAAGTATTACCTGATGAAAAATTTAATACTTTTAAAGTAGAAACTAAAAGAAGTGATAAAGCTTTTCCTATTCAAAGTTTAGATTTTTCTAAACATATTGGGGGATTAATTTTAAAAAATTTTAATAATAAAAAAGTTGATGTTCATAATCCCGATCTTTTAGTTAATATCGAAATAAGAAAAGATTATACTTATATTTATTTTAATAAATATAAAGGATTAGGTGGCTACCCTAATGGGACGCTTGGCAAAGGAATGCTTATGCTTAGTGGGGGAATTGATTCACCAGTTGCGGGATATCTTGCTTTAAAAAGAGGAATAATACTAGAAGCTGTGTATTTTGAAGCTATTCCTCATACTAGTATTGAAGCAAGAAATAAGGTAATTGCTTTATCAAAAAAATTAGTTAAATATACTAATAAAATTCAATTGCATATTATTCCTTTTACCGAAATACAAGAATCTATTTATAAAAATATAGATCCTACGTATTGTATTACTATTATGCGTCGAATGATGTATCGTATAATGGAAAAATTAGCCAAAATAAAAAAAGCCCAAGTAATTATAAATGGTGAATCGATTGGACAAGTAGCAAGTCAAACTTTAACGAGTATGAATGTTATTAATAATGTTACTAATTTTCCAGTTATTAGACCAGTCGCATGTTTAGATAAATTAGAAATAATAGATATTGCTAAAAAAATAAATACATATGATATAAGTATTTTACCTTATGAGGATTGTTGTACTATTTTTGTACCCAAACATCCAATTATTAATCCTAATTTAAATGATGCGATTAAATTTGAAGAAGCTTTTGATTATAACACTTTAATTGATAAAGCTATTAAAGAAAGAATTGTTATAGATATTACAGATGAAGAAGAAAATAAATTTAAAGATTTGTTATAGGTAGAATTTACCAATAAAAAAAGTGCATGAATTGTTAAAATTTTCACATTCTATAAGTGTATAGGAGGTGAAAATAATGAACAACAGTAAAGATTCAATGAAAATGCACGTTCCTGGTGCAAAACAAGCTATTGATAAAATGAAATATGAAATAGCTAATGAATTTGGTGTTAACTTAGGACCAGATACAACTTCACGCGCAAACGGATCTGTTGGTGGTGAAATCACAAAGAGATTAGTTCGTAGTGGAATGAACCAAATTAGTTCAGGATACAACAAATAATTTGAATTAATAGATATAGAAACTGCCAACTATGTTGGTAGTTTTTTTGTTGGTTGTTCCCTTTTTAGCATAGTAAAAATGTTTTTAATAACAACATATATGGCAGAACTGCTATTTTTTTCTTTAAAATCATAGCAAAGATAGACTTTATGTGTTAAAATATACTTATTAGGAAGAGGGATATAAAATGAAAATAATGTCAATTAATGCAGGAAGTAGTTCCTTAAAATTTAGTTTATATGAAATGGATAGTAAAGAAGTACTCGTATCTGGTTTATTTGAACGAATAGGAATTGAAGGAAGTAAGTATGTGATTAAATATCAAGACTATAAAATTACTGAGGAAGTGGAATTAAAGAATCATACTGATGCAGTTAAAATTTTGCTTGAAAAATTAATTGAGTTAAAAATTATTGATAGCTTAGAAGAAATAGATGGTATTGGTCATCGTATTGTTCATGGTGGAATGGAATATAGTAAGTCAGTTATGATTACTAATAAAGTAATTGAAGATATTTTAAATCTTAGTGATTTAGCACCTTTACATAATCCAGCCCATATTTTAGGAATTAAAGCTTTCCAAGAAGTTTTACCTAAAACTCCTATGGTAGCAGTATTTGATACAGCATTCCATCAAACAATGGAAAAAGAAAATTATTTATATGCTGTACCATATGAATGGTATACTAAATATGGTGTTAGAAAATATGGTTTCCATGGAACAAGCCATCGCTATATTGCTAAAAAAATAAGTGAAGAATTAAAAAGAGATGATTTGCGCATAATTAGTTGCCATTTAGGTAATGGTGGTAGTATTACTGCTATTAAAGATGGAAAATGCATAGATACTTCAATGGGATTTACACCTTTGGCTGGTATTGTGATGGGAACAAGATGTGGTGATGTTGATGCTTCAATAATTCCTTATATCATGGAAAAAGAAGGTAAGAGTGCTGGTGAAGTAATTAATGATTTTAATAAAAAATCAGGATTATTAGGTATCAGTATGAAAAGTAGTGATGCAAGAGATATAGAAGATGGTGTCAACAGTGGTGATGAACAATGCATTCTAGCTGATGAAATGTATGTTAATTCAGTTGTTAAATATATTGCCCAATATTATGTTGAATTAGGTGGCGTTGATGTCATTTGCTTTACTGCTGGAATAGGTGAAAATAGTCCACATACTAGAAGACGTATTATTGAAAAATTAGCATCATTAGGAATAAAAATTGATCTAGAAGCTAATAATGTTAGATCTAAATTAACTAAAATAAGTAGTAATGAATCAAGTTGCTTAGTTTATGTTGTACCAACTGATGAAGAATTAATGATTGCCATGGATACATTAGAAATAATAAATAGATAGGAATAATATGTTGAAAGAAATTTATAAGAAAATAGAAAAATTTGATACCATTGTAATTGCCAGACATATAGGGGTTGATCCCGATGCTTTGGCTAGTCAAATGGCTTTAAGAGAATCAATCAAAAAAACTTTTCCGCAAAAAAAGGTTTATGCAGTAGGTACAGGTAGTAATAAATTTAATTATTTTCCTAAATTAGATAAAGTAAGTGAGTATCAGAATGCATTATTAATAGTAGTTGATACACCAGATAAAAAACGTATTGATGTTACTGATTTTGATCAATTTGCATATCGTATTAAAATAGATCACCATCCTTATATTGAAACGTTTGCTGATATTGAATATATAGATGATAAAGCTAGTAGTGCATCAGAAATAATATATTGCCTAATTGATAATACACCGTTAGTGTTAGACTATGATGTTGCTAAAATCATTTTTTTAGGAATTGTTTCAGATACTAATCGTTTTTTAGTAAATTCTAGTTATAAAACCTTTGAAATAGTATCTAAATTAGTTGCGGAATTTAATTTAGATTTACCAGAACTATACAGTAATATTTTTATGCGACCATTAAATGAAATAAGGTTGCAAGGTTATATTTCTGAAAATATGAAAGTAAGTGAAAATGGTTTAGGTAGTATCAAAATATCAAATGATATTATCAATAAATTTGGTGTTGATGTTGGTTCTAGTGGTAATTTGATCAATAACTTTAATTATATTGAAGAAGTAATAGCGTGGGTTATTGCTAGTGAAGATGTAAAAAATAATGTCATCAAAATTAATATTCGTTCTAGGGGACCAATTATTAATCATGTTGCCGAAAAACATAATGGTGGTGGACATGCTTATGCTAGTGGAGCTAAAGTATCTAGTATTGAAGAAGCCGATTCTCTTATTGAAGAACTAGATGAAGTATGTAAGTTATATTTAGAAAATAAAGGTGATAAAAATGAAAATTAATAAAGTAGATCTTTATATAAGTGCCGTTAGAAGAAGTCAATATCCTACTGATGGTAAACCAGAATTTTTATTAGTAGGAAGAAGTAACGTTGGAAAAAGTAGTTTTATAAACACCTTAGTTAATGTTCGTAATATGGCAAGAGTATCAGCAACACCAGGTAAAACGCAGACTTTAAATTTTTATGAAGTTAATGATAGCTTTTATTTAGTTGATGTACCAGGATATGGTTACGCCTTAACTAGTAAGGAACAACAACAGAAATTTGGCTTAATGATCGAAGAATATTTGGAAAAACGTGATGTTTTAAAACGCGTTTTTATGTTAATCGATTTTAGACATAAGCCAACTGATGATGACTTAATGATGTATAACTTTCTTAAATATTATCATATTCCTGTTACTATTGTAGCAACTAAGGTAGATAAAGTGCCATCTAGTAAGAAAGATGCTAATTATAAAACAGTTAAAGACAGCTTTGATTTAGTTGTTGGTGATGATATTGTTTTGTTTTCTAGTGTAACTAAGCTAGGAAGAGAAGAAATATTAAAAATAATAGAAGATTTAACTATTGAAATAGTATAAAAATATAATAATTGTCCTTTGCTAAATTTTTTGGTATACTCATATTAGTAAAATGGAGGATTGATTATGAAGAATTTGTTTAATAAAGAAAAATCAGGTTTTTTAAAATTATTAAATGCCATTTTTGTAGTACTAATATTGTTTTATTTAGTATCATTTGTTTGGCAGTTGATCGAATATTTATTACCTTCGCATGGTGATTATTCTGGTTTTTCTATATCTTCATTTATTTATTTTTTACTTACGCATTTAATAAATATAGGTATTTCTAGTGCAACGCTATATTTAGCTAACACCAAATTACATTTATTTGGTAAAGACTATGCACTTAGTAAAAACATTTTTAACATTATCTTATTTATAATTACACCTTTGATGTTAATATCTATTACTAATGATTTTTTGGGACTAATTGTCCAATATAAAGTTATTGATAATAAAGATTTAGCATTAAATATAGTTGATTTGATTATTTATTTAGTATTAATATTTGTAATTAATAGTTTTGATTTATTAAAAAAGAATAATGGTTTAGGATTAAATATTTTAAATTGTATAACGTTATTAATTGTATCTAGTGAACTAAGTTCCATCTTTTCTTATTTATTTAAAGGAAGTAATATAAATGATTGGTTATATGATGTTATAACATTTATCGTTATGATAATAACTATTTGTTTATTTAACATTAAGGTATCTGAAAATATTAAAACTGATCTTCCTCAGGCTTTTAATGTAGATAGGAGTTGTTAGTATGTTAAGTAATCTTTTTAATAAAGAAAAAGGTAAAAGCTGGCAGTTATTTAATCTTTTCTTTGTCTTTTTCATCATTAGTTGCTTTTTAAATTTATTTAATATTCTTTTTTGTCATCATACAGGTGTTATTTTTTCTTCTTTTAATAGTACTAATGAAATTATTATATTGTTATTAGCTATTATATTATCAGTAGTAATAATATATATTATTAATTATAAAATAAATTTATTTGATAAAACTTATGCTTTTAGTAGAAAATTAATTAATGCTTTCGATATTTACATATTATTTTGTTATATTTTAACTATTATATCCTTTTTCTTAATAGTAGAAGAGCCATTAAAACACTTTGGTGATATTGCTAAAATAAGTATCATAGTATGTGTACCTATTATCGCATCACTTTTGGTTATTAATAAATTACCTATATGTCTAAGAAGAAACAGTAAAGGACTTAATTTTATTAATTATATTAGTGTAGAAATTTCTCAGTGTGCTTTAATTGCTATTTTAGCTACCATTCTTTATATTAGTTCTTTCACTTATGTTGTTGATGCGATTAGAGTTCTTTTATTGGCATTAGTCCTTTTAGTTATCTTTGCTTTGGCAATATATTATCTTAACTTTAAAAAAGTAAAAAAAGAAACAAAAATAGAGACCGACTCTTTAAATAATTAAAGAGTTTTTTTACCCTTTAATAAGAAACTACATAATATAAAATAGGTGGTAAAATGAAAGTTGAACTTATAGATAATGATTGCTATAAAGTTTTTATAAATGCTAGTTATATAAAAGATTTTAATATAGAAGATAAAGATAAATTAGGTAAATATGTTAAAATGATTATTTTAAAATTAAAAAAATTATATGATTTAGTGTTGGAAGGCTTTTATGAAGT
Organism: uncultured Bacilli bacterium; assembly: GCA_947628525.1. GTDB lineage: Bacteria > Bacillota_I > Bacilli_A > RF39 > UBA660 > RGIG3091. The sequence goes on along the minus strand of CANRAE010000001.1, from coordinate 67,552 downwards.
ACACATTTATTATATTAAATATATTGGTATAATTTTAGAAATAAATAATATTGATACTTATATAAGTAAAACAATAGATTTAAAAATAGTTGTCCATAATGACTTGAAATATTATTTGAAAAGTAATGATTTTGATTTAATAAAAGATTATAAGCATGCTCATTATTATAATAATTATTTTTATTTAGATATTGGTGATATAGGTCAAGATGATATTATAAAAATAGTTGAACAAGTAGAGATAGTTAATGAAGATAATATTAAAGATATTAAGAATAAATGGTATTATTTGACTTTTTAACACCCATATGTTAAAATTAGCAAATAAGTGGAATTGTAAATAATTTAAAGGAAAGGAAAATGAATATATATATATTAAAACAGGGGTGAATTTATGAGTAATTTAGGTAAAATTATAATAGAAGCTGATCAAAAAGATCCATTAGTAATTATTGCGGAAAATGGTAATTTTCTAAGGGGATTAAGATTAATAAAAAAAGACGATCACTATCAAGAAGAAAATAGTCATTTTTCTTTATCTAGTGATGATATTAATAAAATAGAGAATTATCGTGGTTCCAAGTTAAAAGATCGAGTAGTTGATTGTGCTAAAACTTATAGTGTTATTAATTTAAAATTTAAAAATATTGGATCTCTTAGCAATAGTGCATATTATAGATTGTTAACAACTTATAATAATTACCAAGTTTTTAATGGAGCTAATGATATGGGTTATAAATTAGTAAGAGACGAAGTATATAACCAAATATTTGAAGAAAAAGGAAAGAGTAAATAGGTATCTAATAGTAGTTACCTTTTTTAGATAGGGGAAGTGATAATATGAAATTGCCAGTAGTAGCATTAGTAGGGCGTCCTAATGTTGGAAAGAGTACTATTTTTAATAAAATAGTAGGTAAGAAAATTTCAATTATTGAAGATACACCAGGAGTTACAAGAGATCGTATATATAGTGATGCAGTATATAAGAATTATAAATTTAATGTTATAGATACCGGAGGAATTGATGCTGCTAATGAGGATTTTAATGATGATATTAAAATACAAGCAGAAATTGCTATAAAGGAAGCAGATGTTGTTGTTTTTATAGTGGATGGTAAAGAAGGTTTAACAGCTAATGATTTGGTGGTAAGAGATATATTAAGACGTAGTAATAAAAGAATAATTGTAGCTATTAATAAAATAGATAATAAACAGGCTACGGATCACATGTATGATTTTTATGAATTAGGCTTTGATACTTATATTCCTATTAGTGGTGAGCATGGGATAGGTTTTTTTGAATTAATGGATGAAGTAACAAAAAATTTTACTAATAAAGATGAAAAAGAGGATACTAGATTAAAATTTTCTGTTATTGGTCGACCAAATGTTGGCAAAAGTAGCTTAGTAAATGCTTTATTAAATGAAGAAAGAGTAATTGTTAGTGATGTGGCTGGTACTACGCGTGATGCCATTGATACTATTTTAACGTATCAAAAAGAAGAGTTTGTAATAATTGATACAGCCGGTATGCGCAAAAAAGGTAAAGTGTATGAAAACATTGAAAAATACAGTCTTCTTCGCAGTATGAAAGCAATTGATCGTAGTGATATATGTTTATTAGTAATCAATGCCCAAGAAGGTATTATTGAGCATGATAAACATATTGCTGGTTATGTTTTAGAAAAAGGTAAAGGCTTAATTATTGTGGTTAATAAGTGGGATACCGTAGAAAAAGAGAAAACAATGAAAGACTATTTAAAAGAAATACGTAGTGAATTTCAATTTTTATCATATGTACCAGTAGTATTTACGTCAGCTCTTACTAAAAAAAGGATTCATACTATTATGCCAGAAGTTTTAAAAGTAAGTGCTAACATAACTCGCGAAATAAAGACTAGTATTTTAAATGAAATTATAAATGATGCATATTTACTTAATTTACCACCATCCTATAAAGGTAAAAGGTTAAAAATATATTATACTAGTCAAACGGGCATAAAACCTCCTAAATTTACTTTTTTTGTCAATAATAAGAATTTAATTCACTTTTCTTATGAACGATACTTAGAAAATAAATTACGTGAAAATATTGATTTAGAAGGAACTCCTATAACTTTGCAATTTAAAAATCGCAATGAATAACAAATTAATACTTTCTACATATAATTATGTAGGAGGTATTTTTTGATGTTTGGAGATTCTTTTTTTAAACGAGTAGAGAAAAAAACTAATGTTGATAAAGCAACGATTATGTCCTTAGCTTCCAAAGTCCAAAATGCTAATATGCAAGATGAGACGGTTTTACGCGATTTGATAAAAGAGATAGGAACAATTGCGGGTAAAGATGTAAGTGAAGAAAAAACGCAAAAAATAATTAATGCCATTGTTAAAGATCAAGTACCTAAAGATTTAGATAAAATGATCTAAAATTAATTTTACTGTGAAATTGATATCAAATATCAATTTTATTTTGCATATTTTTACAATATACTCATATAGTTAACTGAAAAGATATATGAAAGAGGGGTATATTGTATGGATAAACATGAAATAATAAAAAATATTGCACAAAGAACAGGAGGAGATATTTATCTGGGGGTAGTAGGAGCGGTAAGGACCGGTAAAAGTACTTTTATCAAAAAAGTAATTGAAACTTTGGTTGTACCGAATATTAAAGATGAATATGAACGCAAAAGAGCATTAGATGAAATCCCTCAAAGTTCAAGTGGTAAAACAATTATGACCATTGAACCTAAATTCGTTCCAAATACAGCTGCGAAAATTGATATAGATGATTTTAGTTGCAATATTAGATTAATAGATTGTGTTGGTTATGTCATCGAGAATGCTAAGGGAGCTGAGGATGAAAATGGACCACGTATGGTTAAATCACCTTGGTATAATGAAGAAATTCCTTTTGTAGAAGCTGCCGAATTAGGTACTGAAAAAGTGATTAAAGATCATTCTACGATTGGTATTGTAGTAACTACTGATGGTTCAATTGGTGATTTTGAAAGAAGTGATTATTTAGAAGCTGAAAATAGAGTAATTAGGGAATTAAAAGAATTAGGTAAACCCTTTATTGTGTTATTAAATACCACACATCCTACTTTACCAGAAACAGAAAGATTAGCTGAATCTTTGAATGAAGAACATCATGTCCCAGTTATTCCCATTAGTATTGAATCAATGACTGAAAAAGATATTTATAATATTTTAAGAGAAGCTTTATATGAGTTTCCAATCTTAGAAGTTAAAGTTAATATGCCAGAATGGATTGCTATTTTAAATAGTACTAATCCAATTAAACAAAGTTATATGGATAGTATTAGAGAAAGTATTATTGAAGTTGATAAATTAAGAGATATTGAAAATATTACTAAACATTTTTTAGATAATCCTAATATTGAAAAAGCTTATTTATCAAATGTTGATCCTTCTACTGGTGAAGTAATAGTATCATTAGAATCTCCTAGTGAACTATATAATCAGGTTTTAACTGACATTATTCAAATTGATGTTCATAATAAAGCTGAACTATTATCATTATTTCAAGAATATAATGAAGCTAAAACGGAATATGATCAAATAAAATATGCTTTAAAAATGGTTAAACAAACAGGTTATGGGGTAGCATCACCAACTCTTGCTGATATGAAATTAGAAACACCAGAGATAATTAAACAAGGTTCACGTTATGGTGTTAAATTAAAGGCAGTCGCACCTTCTATACACATGATTAGAGTAGATGTTCAATCAACCTTTGAACCAATTATAGGTAGTGAATTACAAAGTAAAGAGTTAATAAATTATTTGATGAAAGATTATGAAACTAATCCTGCTAATATTTGGAAAAGTGAAATATTTGGTCGCAGTTTAGATGTTATCGTGCAAGAAGGTATCCAGTCTAAAATTTCTTTAATGCCTGACAATGTCAGATATAAATTAAGCAATGTATTAACTAAAATTGTTAATAAAGGCTCTAATAATTTAATTGCTATTGTAATATAATAACTAATTAATTTATAATAATTATGGAGGATATTATATGGAAACAGTAGTTAAAACACATATTGGAGCTTATGGTATTATTATTAAAGATGAAAAAATAATATTAATAAGAAAATCAAGAGGAGGTTATAAGGGTAAACTTGATTTACCAGGAGGAGGAATCGAACATACCGAATTACCATGTGAAGCACTTAAACGAGAACTTATGGAAGAAGTGGGAATAAACATCGATGCCTATAAACTTTTTGATGTTACGGCAACTAATATTAAGTGGGAAATGGAAAAAGATCTTTTTGAAGATTTACATCATATTGGGGTATTATATATGGTAGATGCCAAAGATCAAGATTTAAAGAAAGAAAGCGATGGCTTAGATTCCTTAGGTGCTAATTGGTATAATATAAGTGAATTAAGTAAAAATGAATTATCACCTTTTGCTCAATATACCCTTGAAAAACTAAAATATCATCTTAAATAAATACTTTTATGTAAATTTGTTAAAAAAAGCTAAAAACCATTGCTTTTGTAAAAGAAACATGATATTTTATATATGTAAGCATATAGTGCTTAATAAAAAAAATACGGAGGTAATAAAATGAAAAAAGTTGAATTAGTTGAAGCTGTTGCAACTGCTACTGGATTAACTAAAGCAGATTCTACAAGAGCAATTGATGCTGTATTTGCAACAATCACAAAAGCATTATCAAAAGGAGATAAAGTGCCACTAGTTGGTTTTGGAACATTTGCAGTTTCAAAAAGAGCAGCTCGTGAGGGACATAATCCTCAAACAGGAAAACCAGTTCATATTCCTGCTAGAAAAGCTGTTACATTTAAAGCTGGTTCTGCACTTAAAGAAACAGTTAACAAATAATAGAGTAGCAATACTCTATTTTTTTTTGACTTTTGTTTTAGAACTAAATTTGGTATAATTAAAAGGGAGGAATATCTATGCTAGAAACATCATTAAAATTACTCAAAAAAATTGAAATGGCAGGATTTAAAGCATATATAGTTGGTGGTTTTGTTAGAGATTATTTATTAAATAGACCATCATTAGATGTGGATATTGCTACTAATGCTACACCACGTGATATAAAACAAATTTTTAAAGATATTTTTATTCCAAAAGTTAATTATGGTTCTATAACTGTCTTTTATCATAATATTCGTTTTGAAATAACAACCTTTCGTAAAGAAACAAAATATATAGATAATCGTCGACCTACGGAAATAGAATATATTAATGATTTATCCGAAGATTTATCAAGACGTGATTTTATTATTAATACTATATGTATGGATAGTAATGGTACAATTATTGATTTACTTAATGGTCGTAAAGATTTAGAAAAAAAAGAAATCAATACCGTTGGTAATAGTTATAATAAATTTAATGAAGATGCTCTTCGTATTTTAAGAGCTATTAGATTTGCTACTATCCTTAATTTTACATTAAGTGATGAAGTAAAAGAAGCTATTATAAAAACTAAACATAATTTATCTTCATTATCTTATCAAAGGAAAAAAGACGAATTGGACAAGATCTTTGCTAGTAATAATGCTAAATATGGAGTAAGTTTGATTAAAGAATTAGCATTAGATCAAGAATTAGAAATATATAATATTGATGAAATAGAATTAAATGTTGATATCATTGGTATTTGGTCTTCGTTAAAAATAAGTGATAAATATCCTTTTTCGAAGAATGAAAAAGAATTAATTAAAAAAATTAGAGAAGCTATGAAATTAAATAATTTAAATAATGAAGTACTATATCAATATGGATTATATGTTAATAGTGTTGCTGGTACTTTAAAAGGTATTGATAAGAAAAAAATTACTAAGAAATTTGAACAGTTACCTATAACTAACAAAAAAGATATTAAGATAACTAGCAAAGAAATAATGGATGTTTTAGGTAAAAAGGAAGGTTCTTATATAAAAGATATATATCAACAATTGACATCTTTAATATTAAACGGTAACTTAGAAAATGATAATGAAACTTTAAAGTCTTATGTAAGTAAATGGGGGTATTATGAAGAATAAAAAAATAATTGATATGGTGCAAGCCAAAAATATGGTTATTCCTTTGTATTTGTATAAACATTATCCTAAATTGAATATTGAACTTAATGATTTTATTTTTTTGATGTATTTATATAATGAAGGAAATAGAACTTTGTTTGATCCTAATCGTATTGAAAAAGACTTAGGATGGGATCTAAAAGATATTATGACATCTATTGGTAAATTAGTGGATCAAAAGTTAATCGATTTAGAAGTAAGAAAAAATGATAAAAACATTAGTGAAGAATTTTTTGTTCTTGATAATTTTTATCAAAAGATAAGTTTACAGTTTATGGAAGAAGTCAATAATGAAGAAGATAGTAATGATGAGATCTTTAAAGTAATTGAAAAGGAATTTGCTAGGACATTAAGTCCTATTGAATATGAGATTGTTAAAGCTTGGCTTGAAAGTGGTATTAGTGAAGAATTAATAAAAGAAGCGTTAAAAGAAGCAACTTTTAATGGAGTTAGTAATTTGCGTTATATTGATAAAATTTTATATGAATGGGGTAAGAAAGGCATTAAGAATAAAGAGGATGTTGAGAAGCAAAGAGTAAATTATAAAGAGAAAAAAGATGAAAAATTAGAAGTATTTGAGTATAATTGGTTAGAAGATGATGAATAATGATAAAAGAAGTAGAAAATTATTTAGATGAGCTGTTTCCAAATCCTAAATGTGAATTAAATTATCATAAAGATTATGAATTATTAATAGCAGTAGTATTAAGTGCGCAAACAACGGATAAAAGAGTTAATAGTGTAACACCGATATTATTTGATAAATATCCTACTTTAGAGGATTTAAGTAGGGCATCGGTAGATGATGTTATGGATATAATTAAACCAATTGGCACTTTTCATAAAAAAGCGCATTTTATTATTGAGATAGCTAAGATATTAGTTAACGATTATAATGGGGTAGTACCTAATGATAGAACAGCTTTAGAGAAAATGCCTGGGGTTGGTAGAAAAACAACTAATGTTGTTTTAAGTAATTTATATAATGTTCCAGCAATTGCTGTTGATACACACGTAGATCGAGTAAGTAAAAGATTAGGGCTAGCAAAAAATAATGATGATGTTTTAACTGTTGAGAAAAAACTAATGAAAAAATTAGATAAAGAAGTATGGAGTAGACGTCATCATCAATTAGTATTATTTGGTAGATATTACTGTAAAGCTAGTTCACCAAATTGTAGTAACTGTAAGATAAGAAATATTTGTAAATATAAACAAAAATGATTTAAATAAAGTTAAATTTATGACATAATAAGATAGTCATTATTAAAACCATAAGGAGGGACTTATGAAATTTGTAGAATTAAATGAGAAAGAATTCCAAACATTCGCATCTAGCCATGAACAAGAAAGTTTTTTTCAAACTGTGGGTATTGCTAAATTACGCGAAAGTTATGGCAGTAAAATATATTATTTGGGGGTAAAAGAGAAAAACAAAATTGTGGCAGCAGCTATGTTTTCTGTTACTAAAACTTTTTTAGGAAGATATACTTTTTATGCTCCAAGAGGTTATTTAATTGATTACAATAACAAAGAGTTATTAGCTTTTTTTACGAAAGAATTAAAGGCTTTTTGTAAACAAAGAAAAGGTATTATGCTTAAAATAGACCCTAATGTTATTTATCAAATAAGAGATAATGATGGCAGTGTTATTCCCGGTAATTTTAGAAATGATGAAGTTATAAAAACTTTGAAAGAATTGGGATATAAACATTTTGGTTTTAATACAGATGTTATTAATACGCAATCACGTTGGAATGCGCGATTAGATTTGAGCATTCCTTATGAAGAATTAAGAAAAGGATTCTCTAAAACAACTAAAAAGAATATTGAGGCTACATATAAAAAAGGTATCCAAATTAGAAAAGGTACTAGTAATGACCTTGAAAGTATGGAGGAAATTCTAATTGAGACAGCTAATAGGAAGAAATTTTCTTATCGTAGTTTAGACTATTATAAAAGAATGTATAAATATTTAGGTGATGATATGCAAATATATATTGCTTACTTGGATCCAGATATCTATTTATCATCAACTAAGGATTTATTTCATGAAGAGGAAGTAAATAATCAAAAAATACGAGATAAGATGGATCATGACAATGTTGGTAACAAATTGAAAAATCAGTTAGATACTTCTAATCGATTATTAGAAAAATATCAAAAAGAAGTAGAGGTTGCCACTAAATTTAAAGAAGAAAATCCTAAGGGTAAAGATATAGGAGTCTTAATTTCTTTGAAATCAGGACTAGAATATTTAACTTTATATAGTGGTATTTTGGTTGAATATAAAAGATTTACGCCTAAATATGCCATGTATAATGAACATATATTAGACGCTTATAAATTTGGTTTTCCCTATGTTAATTTTTATGGTATTTCAGGTATTTTTGATCCTAAAAACCGTTATTATGGTGTTTTTGAAATAAAAAAAGGCTTTGGTGTTAGCGTTATAGAGCTTATAGGAGAATTTACTTATCCTTTATCTTTCTCCTACTATATATATACTTGGTTAAGAAAAATTAAAATTTTTATAAGAAATTTAAAGTATAGATAGGAGATCATGATGGAGTTAATAGAATTAAAAGAAAATGAATTTAGGAAATTTGCTTATAATCATGAACAAGCTTCTTTTCTGCAAACTATTAGTTGGGCTAAATTAAAAGAAAGTACTGGTTGGGAAAGTAAGATTTTAGGATTCAAGCAAGATAAAAAAATTGTCGCAGCAACTATTTTGTTAGCTAAAAAGACACCCATTAAGAAAAAAATGTTTTATGCTCCAAGAGGTTTTATTCTAGATTATAATGATTATGATTTATTAGAAGAATTTACTAAAAAGATTAAAGAGTATGTTAAGAAAAATAATGGTATTTTCTTTAAAATAGATCCTTATGTTAGATATCATCAAAGGGATAAAGATGGTAATATTATTGCTGGTGGTTTAGACAATACTAACATTGTTAGAAATATAAAAAAATTGGGCTATAAAGAGAAATGTTCTAAACCAGGACAACAAACTCTGCAAGCTAAATGGATGTATGGTATAAATTTAAAAGATAAAACTTTAACTGAAATTATGAATGATATGACTTCTAAATTAAAAAGTACTATTCGTAAAAATGAAAAAAACGGTGTCTATATTCGTGAAGGTTCTTATGATGAAGTAATCTTATTTAAGAAAGTTATTGATGAAACGGCTAATCGTCGTAGTTTTATTAGTCGTAGTTTAACTTATTATCAGCAAATGTATAAATTATTTAATGAAGAGAAATTATTAAAGTTATATTTTATTGAAATTAATTTAACTCAATCTATTAAAGATTTAGAACAAGAATTATCGGTTTTAACCAAAGATTATGACCAACTTTTAGATAGCCAAAATAAAGGGGTTAAGATTAATGCTAATACCTTAAAAAGTAAAGAAGAAGATATAGAAAGATTAAAAACGAAAATTAGTCATTATGAGGAATTACGAAAAGAATCTAATCAAGATATTTTGCTTTTAGGTGCAGTATTTTATTTCCTTTGTGGTAATGAGGTTTTATCTTTTGCTGGTGGTGAGTATGCTAAATATTTGGAATTTCAACCATTCTGCACCCTTCATTATGAAATGCTTAAATATGCCTTAGATAATAATTATAGTTATTATAATTTTTATACTATATCAAGCAATTTAACACCCAAAGATCCTACATATGGCGTCTATTTATTTAAAAAAGCTTTTGGTGGGGAAGTAGTAGAATTAATAGGTGAATATGATTATGTAGTTAGACCATTTTATTATTTAATATATGAATTTAGTTATAAAGTGGTTCATTTTTTGAAAAAAATAAAAGTAAAATTACATTTATAGGAACTATTATTAGTTCTTTTTTTCTAATATTATTTATATATTTAACTGGGTGATAAACATATGAATAATGTTGTGTATAGTTTTTTAATAACATCTTTTGCAGGATTATCAACAATGTTGGGATCATTATTAATTTTTTTTAAATTTAAAAATACTAATAAAGTCGTATGTAGTTCATTAGCTTTTGCTGCTGGGGTTATGTTAACTATTAGTGTTATTGATTTGATTCCATCTTCAATAAATGGGTTATTAAAAATCTTTTATTTTTTCCCTGCTATTTTATTATCTTTAATATTTATTGTGATAGGAATAATTATTTCTCTTTTTATTAATAAATATATACCAGATATAAATTCTACTAAAATTGATAAAAATTTATTTAAAGTAGGACTTATTTCCATGATTGCTATTATATTACATAATGTTCCCGAAGGAATTGCTACGTTTATGACATCTACTAAAAACATTGAATTAGGTTTATCATTAGCGGTTGCTATTGCTCTACACAATATTCCAGAGGGTATCAGTATTTCTGTTCCTATATTTTATAGTACTAAAAGTAAATTTAAGTCTTTGCTTTATACTTTTATATCTGGTGTTTCAGAACCAGTTGGTGCTGTTATTGCTTATTTATTTTTAGCACCATTTATGAATGATTGTATTATGAGTCTTTTACTAGCAAGTATTGCTGGTATTATGATTGCTATTTCTATATATGAATTAATACCTGCTTCTTTAAAATATAAGGAATTAAAAAGAAGTATAACTTATTTTTTGATAGGGATTATTTTTATGATTGTTTGCCATGCTTTGATGTAGATATTTAAATTAAAAGGATTGTTACCAAATATGGTTACAATCCTTTAATTATTATAGTTAATCAGCCTCTTCAATAGTTACTGTTCTTTTAATAGAACCTATTTCTTCGCTATCGACAAAGACAACATAAGTAATAGTGAACGTATTAACTTCGGTAGTAGTTATATTAGCTACATTTTCACCATTAGCGTTAGTAATAGATACATTGACAGTGAAATTAGTTATTTCTTTATTATCTACCAATAGTTTAAGATCTTTTTCCGATGGCTTTAAGTTCCAAGTATCCAAGTTATCATTTATTTTATAAGTTTGTGCTTCTGGTACTTGCAATTTAGCTGTATAATGAATTTCTTCTTTTAATTCAAAAGTTGTACCACTACTATCCATACCATTATATTTTTCATAAGTGGTCACTACTTTATAGATACCAAATGGTTCGCTCGTATCAGTAATTGTAAAGGTAGTATCATCAGTAAAACCAATAAGTTTATTATCTTTGTAAATTTTATATCCAAATTTTCCATAATCAGATTTTTCATTTTGAGAACGGCTAGCTTTTGACCAAGACAAATCTACGGTTAAAGTAGTAGGGTTATAAGAAACATTTAAGTTTTTAACGTTATCTAATTTTACAAAGTAAGGTGATACTTCGGTAGGTTCGGTACCAGCTTTAAAATATTCATAGGTGATGAAATCATTAGGGGTACCACTACTTGGTAACATAGCTGGCTCTGATCCTAATTCAACAGCTGAGTAAACGACACTGCTTGGCATAGTGAAATCTTGCCCGTTTTTATTAAAGATAGCATTTCCAGCGGCATTAAAGACTTTTTGACGTTCAGTTGTAGCCGCCTGTGGTGATAGATATGATTGCTGTGATAATTCATCATAACCTAACCACATTCCTATAACATATTCAGGATCATAACCAATAATCCAAGCATCATTAACAGTATCTAATGGTACGCCAGCATTAAGCAAAGTACTTTCTGTTAAGTTAGTTGTACCTGTTTTAGCCGCTACATTAACACCAGCAACTCTAGCAGCACCACTTAAACCTTCATTGACCGCAGTCTTTAAACATTGCGTAATCATATATGCCGTTGAATCACTCATTACTTTTCTTATTTTACCATTTTCAACTGTTGGCTTATATTCATATTCAGCGCCAGTATTTCTAAATACAACTTTATTAACAGTATAAGGTTCATAATAAGTACCACCATTAGCAAAAGCAGCATAAGCAGCAGCCATTTCCAAAGGATTAGATCCTGTGAAAGCCCCAATAGCGTGAGCTTCATGAATTTTTCCGCTGTTTTTATCTATTTCCGGTGTTATTCCTAAGGATGTAACAAATTTAATTATATCTTGATTATTTATAGCTTGAAAGGCTTGTAGGGCAGGTACATTTCTAGAATAAGCAAGTGCCTGTCTAGTCGTCATCCATCCCCAATATTGACGATCGGAATTACGCATTGGTTGACCAGAAGAGTAATAATATTCTTTATCTTCCCATCTAGTGTAAGTTGACCATCCTAAATACTCCATACCGGGACCATAATCGAATAATGGTTTAGCAGTTGATCCTATTTGTCTTTTCATTTCAGTAGCACGGTTATTTAAAAGTTTGCCTTTATTTCTTCCACCAACTATTGCCACAACTTTACCAGTATCAACATCAATAGCAGCGATAGCTGTTTGTAATAGGCTATCAGGCCAATAGTAACCATTACCATATACAATATTATCTAATCCTTTTTGTTTATTAGCATCCATATTAGTATATATAATCATTGGCGTATTATAAGGATTTACATTGTAACGATCCATTATCTCATTAACTGCCGTATCTACATACCATTGATATTCATAATTACTTGCTTGTTTTCCTACTAATAAAGAAGTAATAGGGATACTTGCAACCATTTCTTTTTCTTCTTTGGTTATATAGCCATGCATAAGCATTAAATTTAATACTTCATTACGTCTTTTGGTAGCTTCTTCTGGATGTTCATATGGATTATAATTGGCAGGTGATTGATACAATCCCGCTAATAGGGAAGCTTCTGCTAAATTTAATTCATTCGCAGATTTACCAAAATAAGTTTGTGAAGCTTGTTCAAGTCCGTGTGCCACATCACCCATATAATTATTATTGATATAAAATTCAATAATTTGTTGCTTACTATAATTTTTTTCAAGTTTAAAAACAGCTAAATAAATATCAGTAAATTTACGTACAATACCAGCAAAGCCTTGGTCAATCTTAGCATCAGTAAAGTTAGTCTTAATAACTTGCATTGATAAAGTTGATGCTCCACCAGCATTACTGTTACCTACTAACTGCCCAAGAGAGGCTTTGAAAAATCTTGCCGCATCAAAACCATTATGTTGAAAGAATCTTGAATCTTCGGTTGCTATTAAAGCATCAATAAATACTTGGCTGATTTCATCATAAGTAATTTTTTCTCTTTTTTCAGCTCCTAGCTCCATAATTAAGTTATTATTTTTATCATATACTAATGTTGATTCAGATCTTTCCAAAAGTTTAACATCAAATTCCGGAGCTTGCTTTACGATATAAAAGAAGAATCCTCCAACTGCTACGGTACCAGCAATACAGCAAAGCAAGAAAATAACTAATAAAATATTCGTTAAAATACGAAGACTTTTTTTCCTTCTTATCTTATGAATAAAATTAGATAATACTATGATTAAGAAAACACCTATTACTAAAATAGCTGTAAACATTGTTCCTAAAAGCAAATAAGCAAGAACGATAAAGCCAATTATAACAACAAGATAAATAATACTAGTAGGACTCCATTTAAAATTTTTAAAACTAAAAGATTTATTTCTAGATCTTGTTGTTGTATTTCCTTTTTTACTACTATTTTTATGATAGGTAACGCCACTATTATTCTTTTTTACTTTTTTCATTTAATACCTCCAATTTCGTCAATTATTTTTAAATAATCGATTCTGGGAATATATTTTTCCTCAATTAAATAAGCTTTCTTTTCAAAATATTCTAGTGGAATAGATTTTCTTTCATTATTATTTAAAAAAGCTAATAAATCACTACTTTTTAATAAAAAGGTTTTATTTAATTTATTAAATCTAACTATTAAAAAAGCTATTCCATTATGTTCATATATATTTTTTAAATGAATAATTTGGTGATTATGAATATTACTAAGTGGAAAAGAAGTTTTACTATCTGTTTCCTTAGCTTCAAAATCAATATATAAACCTTTATATAGACCATTATAATCAGTAGTAGAAGGTTCTTTAAAATATGCTTCTTTTATAATTGCCCCTTTTTTAGAATATTCTACTTTGGTTATTTGAATAGGTGTTGGTTTTTTATAAATAAAGGCTATATTATTATCTATGTAATATTGATTAGTGATATTAATATCATGCTCTAAATTCATTCCCCTGTTATCATATGAAATATTGTGCTTAAAGTTTGGTTTGATATTATTAGGGTACTTCATAAAATCACCTATACTAAATTATACTATATATTTGTTTTTTTTTCCATTATTTTTAAAATTCTTACATTTTTGTTATTTTTTAGCTAGTTTTGTCGAATTTATGACAGCTTTAATTTAATAAGGTATGATGTAATTAAGGTGAAATTTATGATAAGAGAAAATGTGATTGATGCTTTAAATAAAATGAGTGAAAATGTTATGATTTCTAAACTTATTTATCGTAGCAAAATAAGAAGACGAAATAGATGGTAGTTATTGACAAATAAGGTATATTTTGTGATAATATAAGCATAAGGGATTGGTGAAGAAATATGTATCAAGATCAATTAAATTTAACGCCTAATGACATACTTGAAAAAGAATTCAAAATTGATACGAGAGGTTATAGACTTAAAGAAGTTGATCAATTCTTGGATATTGTTATCAGTGATTATGTGCAATACAATAAAATGCTAAAAGCTGCTGAAAAAGAAAAAGAAGAATTGCTTGAAGAAATTATGCACTTAAAACAAGAAATTCGCAACTTGAAAATGAGTATTGAGATTGCTAAAAGTGGTGACTCCAAAGAAGTTACTAATGTAGATGTGATGCGACGTCTATCACAACTAGAAAAAATTGTATATGGAAAAGAAGACGAAGAATAATACTTTGACAAACGCTGTATAATTTATATATAGAGGAAAGTCCATGCTCGCAAGAACTGAGATGTTCTTAGTGTTCGTGCCTTAGGAAAAAATAACTAAGGGTAGAGAAATCTAACGGAAATGAATTAATCTAAGTCTTTATGATAAGATTATAGTAATTGTAAAGGGCCAAAGTGACGAAGAAGCTAGAAATAGTGAAGTGGAACGTGGTAACCCCCGCGAGCGAGAAACCCAAATTTGGTAGGGGAGCTTTAACAAAGGAATTAAACGGAGTTAAGGACCAGTAATGGTAGATAAATGTTTGTCGCCTAGTAATAGGAACAGAACATGGCTTATAAAGTATTATTTTTTTAGTTAAGAGGTGTTATCTTGAAAGAATTAGGAGAGTACTTAAAAGAACATAGAGAAAAAAATGGCGTAGGTTTAGACGAAGCTAGTCAAGATTTAAACATTGATTTAGATGAACTAGAAAATATCGAAGAAGGTAATATCAGAGCTTTTAAAGATGTTTTAAGCTTAAAAAACAAAATAAAAACATATGCTAAATATTTAGGATTAAATCCTGAAAAAGTAGCCGATGAATTTAATGACTTTATGTTTGAACATACATCTAAGTTATCCCTTAGCGATATATTAGAAGCCGAAAAGAAAATGAATGATAACAATAATAAAAAAATAAAATCACCATATACAATTATTAGAAAAAAGAAAATTAGTAAAAAGAAAGTATTAATGACTATATTAGGGATTCTTATATTATTAACTTTAATCATTATTATATTAAAATTAATTCAACCTAAGGATCCTGTTATGAATCAAGAATTAAAAAATAGAGGTGTAAAATATGAATCTTCCTACCAAATTGACCGTATCTAGAATTGTTATGGCTATATTGATAATAATTATCATGTTGTTTCCTTTTTATGCAATAAATATTAATTTTCCACAATATAATGTTAATGGAGTTTTAGTTGATTTAAGATATATTATTGCTGGTATTTTATTTGTGATAGCTAGTTTTACTGACTTTTTGGATGGTTATATTGCAAGGAAATATGGTTTAATTACCAATACTGGTAAAATGTTAGATGCTATTGCTGATAAAGTCTTGGTTAATACAGTATTGATTATTTTAGCTGCTAGTGGTTTTATTAATGCTATTATTCCCGTAGTTATCGTTTTAAGAGATATTGTAGTTAATGCCATCAAAATGGAAGCAGCAAGTCGTGGCAAAGTAATAGCAGCTATTGCTTCAGGAAAACTAAAAACAGCAGCACTTATGGTTGGTACAGCTTTAACATTCTTCTATAATCTACCATTTGAATTTGTTAATTTAAGAGTAAGTGATTTCCTATTGTACTTTGCAACAATTATGTCAATTATATCAATGATTGAATATTATAATATGAATAAAAAATTAATTTTTGATAAAAAAGAAGACTAAAAAAAAGATTTTTGACTAAGATAAAATCTTTTTTTTCTTTGGTAAATACCCTTAAAAAAAAGAAATCGAACAATTGTTTAAAAAACTGTTGCAATTAAAAAAAAAATAGTGTATGATTAAATTGTAGATAAATTATGGAGGTAATATTTAATGAGTAAAATAGCAGATAGTAAAGATAAAACACTTGAACAAGTTTTAAGTGATATTGAGAAACAATTTGGTAGAGGATCTATTATGAAATTAGGAGAGAGTAAACATATGGAAATTGATGTTTGCCCTAGTGGTTCTTTATCGTTGGATATAGCACTTGGAGTTGGTGGTTTTCCAAAAGGAAGAATAATTGAAATATATGGACCTGAGTCTAGTGGTAAGACGACATTTGCTCTTCATGCCATTGCTGAGGTGCAAAAAAGAGGAGGACGAGCTGCTTTTATTGATGCCGAACATGCTCTTGATCCTGGATATGCTAAAAATTTAGGTGTTGATATCAATGAATTATTATTATCACAACCTGATACTGGGGAGCAAGCCCTTGAAATATGCGAGGCTCTTGTTCGTAGTGAAGCAGTAAGTATTATTGTCATTGATTCAGTAGCAGCTTTGGTGCCACAAGCAGAAATAGATGGTGATATGGGAGATTCCCATGTGGGATTACAAGCTAGGCTTATGTCACAAGCATTAAGAAAATTATCAGGTACTATTAGTAAAACTAATACCATCGCTATCTTTATTAACCAATTGCGAGAAAAAGTTGGTGTTATGTTTGGAAATCCTGAAACAACGACAGGTGGTAGAGCTTTAAAATTTTATTCAACTATAAGACTAGAAGTACGTCGCAGTGAACAAATTAAAGTTGGTGAAAATGTAATTGGTAGTAAAACAACTGTTAAAGTAGTAAAAAATAAAGTAGCTCCTCCTTTTAAAACAGCAGTTGTGGATATTATGTATGGCGAAGGAGTAAGCAAAGAAGGAGAAATAATTGATTTAGCAGCTAATGCTAATATATTAGAAAAAAGTGGGGCATGGTTTGCTTATAACGGTGAAAAATTAGGACAAGGAAAAGAAAATGTTAAATTACTGTTAAAAGAAAAACCAGAACTTTGCCATGAACTTGAACAAAAAATAAGAGAGTATTATAGTATTACTATTAAAGAGTAATAATGCTCTTTTTTTATTTAATTATCTTATATTTTAACGGATATAAAGATTTTACTTATGTATTTTACTTATGTATTTCTTCTTGACTAATTGTCGAATAAAAACTACAATATAAATAGATGTTAAAAGTATAAAAAAATTTAACATATATGGAAATGGAGGTAGAAATATGGAAACATTATTCTCCATTTTGCTAGTCGTAATTGGATTATCAGTTGGTGTTGTTGGAAGTTTTTTACTAAATAACTTAAAAGAAAAAAATTCTAATAAAAAAGCAGAAGAAATTATTGAAAAAGCTAAAAAAGAAGCTGAAAAAACTAAAAGAGATACTCTATTAGAAACCAAAGAAGAAATGCATAAATTAAAGATGGATGCTGATAGGGAAATAAAAGAAAGAAAAAATGAATTAAAAATTTCTGAGGATCGTCTTACCCAACGTGAAAATAATATGGATAAGAGAGAAGAATTATATCAAAAGCGTGATGTTGCTCTTGATGAAAGAGAAAGTAATTTATTATTGAAACAAGAAGAGATCCAAAACGAACGTGCAAAAGTGGAAGAACTAAAACAAGAACAATTAGATTTGTTAAGTAAAATATCAGGATTAAGTAAAGACAAAGCTCATGATTTAATGATGAAAAAAGTAGAAGAGCAAATGTCAAAAGAAATAGCTGTTTATATTAAAGAAAGAGAAAATGAGGCAAAGTTAGAAGCTGACAAAAAAGCAAAAGACTTAGTTGTATCTTCAATGCAAAGATTTGCAGCTGATTTAGCTAATGAACAGACAGTAACGGTAGTTGCTTTACCTAATGATGAGATGAAAGGTCGAATTATAGGGCGCGAAGGTAGAAATATTAGAACGATTGAAGCTATCACAGGTGTAGATTTAATTATTGATGATACACCAGAAGCAGTAGTATTATCAAGTTTTGATCCTTTACGTCGTGAAATAGCACGTATAACGCTTGAAACTTTATTAAAAGATGGGCGAATTCATCCTACTAGGATTGAAGAAATTTATGATAAAGTTAGTAAAGATATGAAAGCTAAAATTATCGAATATGGAAATGATGCTTTATTTGAATTAGGAATAACAAAGGTTGATCCAGCATTAATTGAAATAATAGGAAAACTATATTTTAGGACAAGTTATGGTCAGAATGCCTTAGAACATTCAAAACAAGTAGCTCATTTAGCAGGATTGATTGCTGGTGAGTTAGGTGAAAATGTAAGCCTTGCAAAGCGTGCTGGTCTATTACATGATATTGGAAAAGCAATTGATCATGAAGTAGAAGGAAGCCATGTGGAAATTGGTGTAGACTTAGCTAAAAAATATCATGAAAATGAAGTGGTTATTAATTCAATAGCATCACATCATGGTGATACGAATGCTACTTCAATTATTGCCGTAATTGTCGCTATAGCAGATAGTTTATCAGCATCACGTCCTGGTGCTAGAAATGATTCCTTAGAAAATTATATTAAACGACTTGAACAGTTGGAAAATATAGCTAAGGAAATGGATGGTATCGAAAAAACATTTGCTGTACAGGCTGGACGTGAATTGCGCGTAATAGTAAAACCAGATGAAATTGATGATTTACAAGCTCATAAAGTAGCTCGCGATATTAAGGAGAAAATTGAAGAAACAATGCAATATCCTGGAACGATTAAAGTTACGGTTGTAAGAGAAACAAGAGCCCAAGAAGAAGCAAAATAAATTTTTAAAATGCATGTAAAAGTGCATTTTTTTGTTGCCAAAACCGTAGGGTATAATATATTATGAAGGATAATATATTAGGAGCGGTAAAATGAATAAAAAAATAATTATAATAACATTAAGTATTATAGTAGTATTAATGACAGTAGGTTATGCCGTATTTTCAACTAGCTTAAATATAACAGGAACAGCTAATATTGTTTCAACTTGGAATATAGAATTTACTAAAATAGAAAAACAAAGTACAGTAGGAGGAGTAACTGAAACTAAGACCCCAACCGCCAGTGGCACAACTGCAACTTTTAATGTTGATTTCAAATCCCCAGGCGATAAAATTATATATGAGATAACTGTTGAAAATAAAGGAACATTAAATGCCATAGTCAAGGAAATAAGTGCTAGTGAAACAGGAAGCGATGGAATATATTTTAAAATATCTGGTATCAAAAAAGGAGATAAACTACCTAGTAAAAGCAATCAAATAATAACAGTAGAGATAGGATATTCAAGTGAAGTAACAACTCAACCTGGTGATTTAAGAAATGATTTAACTTTAAATGTAACTTTTGTTCAGGATGTGGGGCAAAATATACCAAGTGAAGATTTAAATATAGAAGGTCCAATATTAACACAAGTAACAGGGAAAAATAATATAACATTCGAGGATAGTAGTGGAAGAAGTTTAGATAATTATATAATATATGGCAATAGCATTCAAAATGGAACACCTACACCAGATAATCCTATACCTATACAGTCGTTTGGTGATGATGAAAAGATAATTATTAGTTCATATAATAAAAATCTTATTGCTATACCTAATTTAACAGATGTATCTTTTTCTAATTCTTATTATAAAGATATTGCAACTAATTACCAGTTAAAGACTAATACCACTTATACATTATCATATAATATAAATGTTATTAGCAATCCTAATAATATTTCTTTATGTGCTGGGATTGGCTATGGTAATAAGGGAGCTTATTCGGCTGATATATCTTGGGCCGATGCTATAAAAAGTAATGGAAGAAATGCTATTACTTTTACTACACCAAATAGTTTTAAGAATGGTGGCTATTTAGCTATTAGATTTGCAAGAACATGTGATACTTCTTTAAGTACTATTTCGGCTAATGTAAGTAATGTTCAATTAGAATTAGGAGGAGTTGCTACAACTTATGAATCTCATTATGAGGAAACTATTAATTTAGCAGGACATGAACCGTTAAGAAAAGTAGGAGGTACAGCAGATTATATTGATTTTGAAAATAAAAGAATAGTAAGATTTATAAAAACGATAGAGTTTGATGGTAGTGAAAAATGGAATGATTTTGCAGATCGTCATACAACGAAGACAATCGGCGTATATTATATGAATCCTGATGTTTTAGGTGTATATCAACATTCAATGTTTAATGGTTATGTGGCATTAAGCACCCATTTTATTAATTCATCAGTTACTTCATATGAAATGGATGATATGTTAAGAGTATGTCTTATTGATTATTCGCGCGATCCTTATATATCATTTAGGATACCGTATTTAACATTAGCAGAATGGAAAAATTACTTAAAAGAACAAAAAGATAAAGGTACTCCTGTAACTGTATACTATGTGTTAGTAAATCCTATATATGAACCAATAGAGTTACCAAATATAAAAACGCTCAAAGGTGCTAATAATTTTACTATTGAAAGCAATATACCACCTAACATGGTAACATTAAAATATTATAAAAATAGAGAATAATTTAAAAAACAATAAATATAAAAAGGATTTTGAATTTTCAAAATCCTTTATTCATTTCTTTTGATATCTAAAATGACCGGCAATATTATTGGCTTTCTACCGGTTGTTTCATATAGGAATGGAAATAAATCAGCTGCTATTTGACTTTTAATTTCATTAAAAGTAGCATTAGTATCTTTTAATTTGTTTTGAATGGCATTAGCTGCAATTGTCTCTATTTTTTTAATTAGTTCTTCATTTTCATTTATTAGTATAAATCCTCTGGTAGTAATATTAGGTTTTATTAATAATTCTCTTTTTTTCATATCAATATTAGCAATAACAACTAAAATACCATCACTAGCCATAATTTTACGATCGCGTAATACCGCTCCATTAATTTCTTCTAGACGGTTACCATCAACATAAATATCACTAGAAATTATTGGCTCTCCCTTAGTTATAACGTGATTTACTAAGTTTAATACATCACCATTTTGTAATACAAAAGTATTTTCTTTGGGAATGCCACATTCAATACCGATATTGGCATGATTTTTTAACATACGATAATCACCATGGAAAGGCATTAAATATTTAGGCATTATTAATCTAATCATTAATTTTAATTCTTCGATATTAGCGTGTCCTGAGGTGTGAATATCATTCAAAGAAGTATTAGTATATACTTTAACACCTTGAAGATATAATTTGTTGATCGTTCTGCCAATGGCAAGAGCATTTCCAGGAATAGCTGACGATGAAAAAACAACAACATCGTCAGGTCTTAATTTTATTTGCTTATGATTATTATTAGCTATCCTTGATAAAGCCGCTAGTGGTTCTCCTTGTGAACCTGTACATAATATAGTAACTTCATTAGGTTTTAAAGTATTAGCTTCCTCAGGTGTTATTAGTATGTCTTTATGATTGATATAACCACCTTTGATAGAAATCTCAATATTATTTTCCATACTTCTACCAAAAACACAAAGCTTACGATTATGATTATAGCAAGTTTCAATAATATGTTTTAATCGATATATATTAGAGGCAAAAGTCGCAATTATAATACGATTATGTTCATGTTTATCAAATATTTCATTTAATGCACTATCAACCTTGGTTTCACTAATAGATATTCCTTCGTTTAAAGCATTTGTCGAATCACTAATTAATAAATCAACACCTTTTTTTCCTATTTCAGCCATCTTGTGAAGATCAGCCATAGGACCAATTGGAGTAAAATCAAATTTGAAATCCCCAGTAGTTACAATTCTGCCATTTGGTGTCGTAACAACAATTCCATGTGAATCAGGAATAGAGTGGGTAGTTCTAAAAAATTCTACCTCAATATTTTTAAATTTAATAACATCTTTATCAGTGTAAACAAACAAATTATCATAACGAATATTTTTATCTTCTAATTTTAAAGCAATAAGTTCTTTAGCTTGGTTTGGGGCATAAATGGCAGGTATATTTACCGATTGTAATAAAAATGGTATCCCACCAATATGATCTTCATGACCATGGGTAATGATTAAAGCTTTAATTTTATCTTGATTTTGTTTTAAAAAAGTATAATCAGGTAATATATAATCAATACCTAACATACTGTCATCTGGAAATGATACACCCGAATCAATAATAACAATTTCATCTTCATGCATTACACAATACATGTTTTTTCCAATTTCACCCAAACCACCTAAAATTATGATTTTAGTTACATTTTGGTTTTTATTCATTTTATCTCCTTTCTAAAATAAAAAAGAACTAACGAAAGAATTATACTATGAAAGTGTTTTTTTGTCTATATTTTTGAAGTTAAATATAATAATTGACATCATTTAGACAAAAAGAAAAGAGTTATTAACTCTCATCTTCGGTAACTTTTTTATTTTTCTCTTTTTTACTTTTTTGACCTTTATTGTTATCTAGATCTTTACCTTTATTTATTTCTTCATTATCTTCTTCATCTTTATTTGTCTGCTTCTCATCAGCAAAAATCGCCAATTTTTCCATTCTTTTTTTCTTTTTTTTGTTACTATTTATGATTAGAGATATCAAAATAATTAAGTATGTAAGTATTAAGAAAGATCCTAGACCAATAATTATGTATTGATTTATTTTATCAGTTTCTTGATATTCATCAATTATTTCATCATCATTATATCTTTGTACGGTTTTTTCAACACTATCGTAGACATATAAATTACTATCACCAGATACAACATTTATACCGTAAAATAGATAAAACTTTGAATTTTTATTTAATTGATAAGCTTTTACATCTTTATCATTAATTTTAACCATAGTAGGTAAGTAATTATCAGGGATTTTACTAGGTTCATCTTTGATATATACTATTTGTGAGGCAAAGTTATACTCAAAATAAGGAATATATGTGTTCTTTTCTTTATCATAAATATATAGGTTAATTAGACCATCATTATCTTTTAAGCCAACTAAGATATAGCCTAATTTTTCATTTTCCAAAGCTGGTACTTCTAAATCGTTTATCAAAATAGTTTTTTCTTCATATGTTTCATTAGGTGAAGTTAATTGTTCTTTTTTGCGTACAACATTATAGGTAACGCCATCTACTGTAACAATAATTGGATCTAATTCTTTAACAGTTGCATTAATAACATAAGTTTTAACACTTCCATTTTGTGCTGTTACTTTAATTTCTATACGGTTTTTACCTTCATTAACGTTGTGTTCACCAGTACCTTGGATACTTGCTGTACCATCTTCTTTACTAGCATTAATTTTTATTTTAGTTACCCCATTAGGAAGTTCTACATTATATTCCAAAGTATTTTTATTAAAAGCTGGTGTCAATACATAACCTTCAATTGCTAAGCTAGATAAGTTATTGTTTTTACTATAACTTGCTTCTAATTCTCCTTGGGTTATAATTCTTATACTTTTAGAAATAGTTCCACTTACACTCATACTAGTTTCACTAGTATCAAAAATATTACTTAAATTAAAAGTAAAAGTACCTGTACCTCCGTTATTAGCACGGTAGGTAAAACTATAATTAATAGTTTTAGTAGTATTGTTAGGTGGAATATTAGCTTTTTGTAATACTTTGGTTCCTCCTATATAAGTAAGATTTCCTGAAACGCTAGTGGCATAATCCCATACCCCAATAGGATTACTTCCTTGAATAGTTACATTAAAAGTAACATTGTTACCAACTACTATAGTACTTGCACTACTACTAATAGATATATTAGCAGTAGAAGCATATACATTAGTTATTGAAAAGAGTTCTACAATTGTAATCGTTAATAATAATGTTAATAAGGCTTTGATTTTTAACTTCATAAATACCTCCTAATTTTGTGATATAACAATATCATTCCATAAATGACGTTGAATCCTTAATAAGTCAAGGTTAGTAATAGTACCATCTTTATTAACATCAGCAGCTTTAAAATAAACTTCTTTTAACTCAATATCGTTCCATAAATGACGCTGAACTCTTAATAAATCAAGATTAGTAATATTACCATCACCATTAATATCACCAAATAATAATATTTCAAATGTTTTAGTTTCATTATTACTTGTAATAGTTAATCTATCTCCTGTACCTAAAATACCATTGTTTTTTACTTCATCTTTATCATTAGTTATTTTTATAATAGCATATTTATTAATTTTTAATAAATCATCAGTTAAAGCATTAGTATTTTTACCAAAGGTTATACCATTTACATATGTCTCATTTAAGGTTAATTGTGCTTGGTCTAACATTTCTTCAATTGTTGGTTGTTCCATAGGGTTTACCTCTTTATCTTTGATAACAGTTAAAGTATAAGTTTTAGTATTACCATTACCAGCAGTTACAACTATTTTAAATTTATTTTCTTCATCAGATAAAGTTACTTGTTTAGAAGCTGTTTTAAGACTGTTATTACTTCCCTCAATAGCTAAATAACTAGTTTTTGCTACGGTTGTTCCATTAATAGTAATATTTTCCGTATAATGAGGAACGGTTACAGTATAATCAGTTACATTACCATTAAAATTAGATATATTGTAAGTAGTATTATTGGCGGTATAAGTAAGTGTTTTTAACCAGTTATTAGGGTTTCCTAATTTAGGTAATTCTGTTTTTTCGGGCATTTGATCATAAATTGGTATATAGAATATGAATGAGCTATTTAATAATCCTATATTTGAATATAAGTTATATAAAATACTTGATTGTGATTTAGGATCTTCAATATTAGTCATATATTGATGCCAAATTTCGGTATTAGGATTAGCAGTATTAAATTTTTGAAAGTAATTAGTATATTGTAGGGAAGCAACATAGTTATTATATATCCACTTAGTTCCACCTTCGATAGCTCGTGCTTTGGTGTTCCAAGGAAGGAAATAATCTTCATTTGTTAATGCGGCATAACATAAACCGTTTAAATCGGCATTAGAAGGACTACTTGTAGCACCTATATTGAAAAAATTATATAAAGGAGCATTATATCTAGTACCATTTGGATTATAATATGGACTATTAGTGCCAGTACAATTAACACTTACATTTCCTAGTGTTGGTCTACGATTTAAAGTTCCTTCTTGTCTTATTTTAATAGCAAGAGCAATAGGAGAGTAGTTATATTTTTTACCATTATTGTAAATTAAATCACTATATTCATCGGTTCCTAAAATGCTTTTTATCTTATCTTTATCTTGATAAGTGTCATTAAAATAAAGCGTTTCAAACATAAAAATATTAGATTCATTTAAATAATTTCTTGGGTCGAGAAAATATGCTACTGTTTGTTCATTAGCTAAATAAAAGGTTCCATCATATCCATAGAACATGTTAGTGTTCCAATCATAATAACTTTCGGTATTTAAATAAGCTTCTTGTCCTGCGGATTCTCTTATCGCATCCATATAATAGGTACTATAACCTATTTCACTTTCTTGTTTAACAGTACTTTGCCAATTACGATTAGTTTTTACACCTTTAAAAATCCAATTAGGGTATTTTTTATGAATAGCTTTTAATTTAACTTTGTAGGTTTCATCAAAGCCTTCTTTATTTAAATAATCATCAAATTCTTCATCGGTCATATTACTTACACCAGTATCAATTTTCTCAGTAGATACAACCTCGGTATAGTCTTTACAGGCATAACCATTTTTACTTCCTACATAAATCCATACTTGACATGAAGCATTTGGATCATTTAATTCTTTTATATCAGCATCGCGGTATTGAAAGGTATCATTATAGTTTAAAAAGCCAACAATTTCAGAATTAGTATTAGCCTCTTTTCTAACGTTTAAGCCAATAGTAGTGATAACTCTGGCGGTATATATTTTTATTTTTTGATTTTCGCTAACATCATCATCTTTTTCTTCTTGATTTGTATTTTCACTATTTTCTTCGTCTTTTTCATTAGGAGTAGTAGTTTCTGTGGCTTTTACTGTGGGCATAACTAGAAGTATCAATAAAAAAGTAATAGCTAATTTATATAAAATCTTTTTCATATGTACCTCCGTTATTATTTAATATATCTAAATAACATTATATATCAAATATGGACTATTTTCTAAAAAATGTAAAATTTCTGTTAAAATATGTCGAATATTGTACATAATTTGACAAGTAATTTACCTATACATTGTGAAAGCCTATAAATAAGTAAAGGGGTTTATTGCTATCAAAATGGTTAATATGATATATTAATGATAGAAATGAAGGGAATAATTATGGATAAAAGTAAATTGAAATTAATATATTTGTTAATATTATTACAACCTTTTATAGATTTAATTACCGCCTTAACAACGAGATTTGATCTTGTTACTATATCCTTAGGAATAGTATTTAGAGGTATTTTGGTTCTATTAATGCTTGTTTATCTCTTCTTTTTTAATCGTTCTAAGTATCGAAGAAAATCAATCTTATATTTATTGTTATTAGGAATATTTTATCTTTTTTATCTTTTAACAAAGACGGAATTATGGATTAATTTTTCTTTATTGTATAATGAACTAGTTTGTATATTTAGGTATAGTTATTTAATAGTAATGGTGATTACAGTAGTTAATTTTTTTGATCAATATCAAATTAAGCGTAGGGAAATTGTTCGGTTGTTGATAATTGATTTAATGATTTATGTGGCATTACTTATTATTCCTTTCTTAACGAAGACGGCTTTTCATTCTTATAATAATAATGAAGGTTTTGGTTATTGTGGATGGTTTTATTCTGCTAATGAAATATCTTGTATTTTAGCTTTACTTTATCCTTTATTATTTATGGCTTTCGATAAAAAATGTTCTATTAAAAATTGTTTAATGATTATTATAACGATTATATCAATTATCATTATAGGTACTAAAGCACCTTTTTATAGTATGATATTATTTTCTTTGGTTATGGTGGGGTATTATTTATTTAATATTAAAAAGAAAAAGGGACAATTTATTTTTATTTTATTAATTCTTTTGGCTGTTTTTATTGGTAAAAGTTATACACCCGTCAATGTTAATTTGGAGCAACGAAAAGAATGTTTAGATGAATATCAAGAAGGTAATATTGATAATAGTGATAATACATTTGATTTAAAGTGTGAAGTTGCCGAAGGACAACAGATAGTCATTTTAAGTGGTCGTGAAGCTTTGTTAACTCATGTTTTTAAAGTATATAAACAAAGTCCATTAGTTGATAAATTTTTAGGAATAGGTTTTTCTAATCGTCAAGTTTTAAATGATGAACGTTGGAGTGTTAAGTTAATAGAAATGGATTTATTTGATATTTTATTCCGTTTCGGTATAATTGGCTTTATTATATATATGAGTGTAATTATATTGATTATTATCCAAATCGCAAGGAATGTATTTAAAAGGAAATTTAACTTGTCCCTTGAACAATTAATTTATTCCTATATAGCAGCGATAGGAATAGGGCTAAGTTTATTTATAGGTCATATTTTTGGTTCGCCATCAGTTAGTTTTTATTTAGCTATTATTATCAGTTTAGCTTTACAAAGTTTTGGTGAAAATAAAATTATGTTAAATCGCCAAAAAATTACTTTTTTATCATTACATCTAGGAACAGGAGGTATTGAAAAAGCTACCATTAATACTGTTAATAGTTTATGTAAAAGCAAAGATGTGGAAATAATTTGTTTTTATCATTTACAAAAAGATCCTGCTTATAAAGTAGATAAAAGAGTAAAAATTAAATATTTATGTGAAGATAAACCTAATAGGGAAGAAATATTTTCTAGTTTAAAAAATCATCAGTGGTTGTCCTTGTTAAAGAATCTTATGATAGCTTTTAAAATATTATGGAAACGTCGTTATTTAATGATTAAAGAGATAAAGAAAATCAAAGAAGGTATAATTGTATCCACCAGAGTAGAATTTTCTACCCTTTTAAGTGAATATGGTAATGCTAGTGTTCTCAAAATTGCCCAAGAACATAATCATCACCGCAATAATCGTAAATATATTAATAAAATGAAATATTATTATGGTGGGATCGATTATGTGATGGCACTTACTAATAGTTTAAAAAATGATTATGAGAAAATCTTTAAGGGTAGTTTAGTTAAAGTTATAGTTATGCCTAATATGTTAGATAATATACCAATAAAGAAAGCTAGTTTAAAAAAGAAAAACGTTATTTTTGTAGGAAGACTTGATCCAATTAAAAGAATTAATGAAATTATTGATTTAGCTAATTTAGTAGAAGATAAATCATGGCACTTTAATATTATTGGTAGTGGGCCTTATGAAGATCAGTTAAAAAAACAAATTAAAGATCTAAATTTAGAAGATAACGTGCATCTATTAGGTAATTATGATCATGATCAAGTGATGAATGCTTTATATAATAGTAGTATCTTTATAATGACATCTATTAGTGAAGGATTACCAATGGTGTTATTAGAAGCTATGAGTGTTGGTGTTCCTTGTATAGCTTATGAAACATTAAGTGGTGTTAACGATATAATTACTAATAATAAAGATGGTTATGTGATCAAGAATCGTAATCAAAAAGAAATGTTAAATAAATTACTTTTGTTAATGAATAATGTTAATAAAAGATGTGAATTAGGAAATAATGCTTATGTTAAAGCACAGAGTTTTTCAGAAGAAAATATCACTAACAAATGGTTAACATTTATTGATGATGTTAATATATAAAAGGAGAAGTTATGAAAAAGATATTATTTATATCTTCAACTGGTGGGCATTTACAGGAAATGTTGCAATTAAAGGAATTGTTTAACAAATATGATTTCCATATTATTACAGAAAAGACTAAATCAAATATGTATTTACAAGATAAGTATCCTAAAAGAGTTAATTATCTAATTTATGGGACTAAATCCAATATGTTAGTTTATCCTTTCAAATTGCTTGCTAATTGTTTTAAAAGTTTATATTTTTATTTAAAAATAAAACCTAAGGTTATTATTACAACTGGTGCTCATACGGCTGGTCCTATGTGTTGTATTGGTAAAATATTTGGTAGTAAGATAATTTATATTGAAACGTTTGCTAATATAGAAACTAAAACTGTTACAGGTAAAATTATTTATCATTTTGCTGATTTATTTATTGTACAATGGAAAAGTATGTTGAAAATTTATCCCAAAGCAACCTATGGTGGTTGGATTTTTTAGAGGTGCGATATGATATTAGTTACATTAGGAACCCAAGACAAGGATTTTTCACGATTATTAAAAGCGGTTGAAAAACAAATTATTAAGGGCAATATTAAAGAAGAAGTTGTGGCGCAAATAGGTGCTAGTAAATTTACTTCTTCTTATATGAAAACGTTTGATTTGATTTCTAGTGTGGAATTAGAAAAATTACTAAATAAATGCACATTATTAATAACACATGGGGGAGTAGGATCAATTTTAATGGGTCTAAAAGCTAATAAAAAGGTTATTGCAGCGGCTAGATTAAAAAAGTATAAGGAACATGTTAATGATCATCAATTACAGATAATTAAAGAATTTGTTAAAGATGGTTATATTTTGGAATTAAAAGATTTTGATAAACTTGATAAAGTTTTAAAAAAGGCGGATACTTTTAAACCGAAAAAATATGTAAGCAATACTAATCATTTTGTTAAAATAATTGATGATTATATTGAGCATAATGTCAAATAAATTTTGTCAATTAATGTCTAATTGACGGAGTTTGCTTGAAATAATAATAAAAGGGGATTATTCTTATAATAGGGAGTGTGATAGAGTGATATATCCATCAATTGATAAATTATTGAATGTAGTTGATTCAAAATACAAATTAGTTCATATTGCAGCAAGACGTAGTAAAGAAATGACCAAACAAGATTATTATCAAATGCCACTTAATAAATATGTATCGACCAAAAATATTGGTAGGGCATTGGAGGAAGTGGCAGAAGGATTGATAACTATCAAAACAAAAGAGCAATAGTTCTTTTTTTTTATTAATTTGTTTTTTTTGCGGTATAATTAAAGAGGTGGTATTATGCGAATAGACAAATTTACAAAGCAAAAGAATGGACAATATAAACTTTATTTAGATAATGGTACTGTAATTATGTTACATGAGGATCTTATTTTAAAACATGATTTATTAATTCACAGAGAAATAGATGAGCATACAATTGAAAAATTATTGGATGAAAATACATCTTTTATTGCTTATGATCTAGCTTTAAATTATATAAAAGTTAAAATGCGTAGTAAAAAAGAAATTAGAGAGTATTTAACTAAGAAAAAAGTAGATAATCAGTTAATAGATAATGCAATTAATTTACTTACTAAACAAGGTTATTTAAATGATTCAGATTATACTAATGCTTTTATTCACGATCGCATTTATTTAAGTAATGATGGACCTTTAAAAATAAAAGAGCAATTGCTTAAACAAGATATCAATGAAGAGGTTGTTAATAATAGTCTTTCTGTTTTTGATCGTGATCTTGAAATAGAACGAATTAAAAAAATAATTGATAAGCAAGTTAAAATTAATCATAATAAAAGTCAATTTATTCTTCAAAAAAAGATAAGTGAATATTTGTTTAATTTAGGATATCACAAAGAATTAGTAAATGATGAGGTTAATCATATCAAATGTAATGATCAAGATTTATATAAAGAGGAGTATGAAAAACTATATCAAAAATTATCTAAAAAATATTCTGGTAAGGAATTAGAATATAAAATAAAAAGTAAATTATATCAAAAAGGCTTTTTTGAAAATTAGTAATGTTTGACAGATGGCGTTTGTTATGCTAGAATAAGCGGTCTGGGGGTGAAAATATGTTAAAAAGTGTTGATAAGGAAAATAATAGTACTGAATTAAAAATAACGCCAAAATCATTTCGTTATGGAACTGTTTCGGTTGTGTCCAATAAACCAACTCAATTGATTGAACTTAGAAATGGTCTTTGGAATTTTGTACGTCATAATAATGGGACATTAGCTTATGATATATTAAATAAAGATTATAAGTATCCTGTATTAATGAGTGAACAATCTATGAAAGATTTTAAAGAAGGACAATTAGTAATAGGTTCATATACAAGTTATTTAGATTTATTCAATTTTTTAAATTTTCCAGATTTTTTTAATCCACGTATTTTAAAAGTAGTACAAGATCTTTTTATGACCGAAAAATATATCCGTCAAAATGAAAATGGAGAAACACTTATTACTATGCCATTTGATGTTAAAGTGAATAATAATGGAATATTTTCCCTTGATGCTTTTAAAAGATCAAAGGTACAATTAAATATTCAAAACATTTTAAAGATTAGAAATAATGGATTATCTTTTAAAATTCAAAAAATTGAAAAATATAATAAGAACTTAGAAGAAGAAATAGTTAAAATAAAAAAATTAGCAAAATAAAAAAATGTGAAAATCACATTTTTTTATTTTATATTAGCAATATAGCTTTCATATTGTTTTTTTAATGAATCATCTTGGAAAGTAATTTCTTTTTTCTTTCTTAATTCAATTAAGGCTTTGGTTTGAAAATTGCTATCATCGTTTCTTTTCTCTTCGGCTAAGGTATCGATAACATCATCTTTTACTTCTTCTAATTTAGGTTTATCTTTGGTATCTGTTTTTAAAATAATATGATATCCGTATTGAGTTTTAACAGGAGTGGTTGTATATTTACCTTTTTCAAGAGCGATAGCAGCTTCTTCAAATTCTGAAACCATATCACCACGGTTAAACCAACCTAAGTCGCCACCTTCATCTTTTGATCCATCACTAGAATATTGTTTAGCAAGTTCTTCAAAGCTTTCGCCATTATTTAACTTTGCTAATACTTCATTAGCTGTTTTTAAAGCTAGATCATAAGCAGCATTTTTTTCTTCCTCAGTAGCATCATCTGCAAAATCAGCTTTGATTAATATATGACTAGCTCGAATATCTCCAATTACTTCATCGTCATAATATTTTTGGATTTCTTTATCAGTTACAAGCTCCCTAGAATAATCTTCAGCATATTGTTGTCTTTTATATTGTAATTTTAGTAAATTATTAACAGCAGTCATATCAGAAACGCCAAAATACGCAATAGCAAAAGAATTAAAATTAGGATAATAACTTGCATAATAACTATTAGTATAGCTATATTCTAGTTGCTCCAATTGTGAATCAACGTAATCGTTTTCCTCTTTACCACTAGGATAATCCTTTTCTAATAGTTTTAAATCGATCATATCAATTAAAGTGTTTAAAGCATAAGTATTTTTAATCTCTTTATATAGATCATCAACAGAAATATCACCGCTTTTAGATGTAACTACTGCTTCTTCACCATTTGATAATTTTGGTACTTTGCCACAACTTGTAACAAATAATAAAACCATACACATACACAATAAAAATTTCTTCATGTAATTCCCTCCTTTAAAAATGTACACACTTATAATAACAAATATCATTTTAAAATACAATTATTTTACTTAACTTTTTAATAATAGTCCGAACATTTTTTAACTTTTTCCATAAAATACTGTGAGTAAACAAAAAAGGAGGATTAAGTTATGGGAAATTATGTATCATCTTCAGCCATCGTTTTAGTATTATTTATTTTACTAGTTATTATACTAGGTGCTTGTATTTAAATTAAGGAGGTGTAAATAATGTCTTGTCAACAAAATAATGAAAGCTCATGTGGAAATAACTATGGATTTGTAATAATTATTGTATTATATATTTTACTAGCAATTATTATAGGTAATTGGGCTTCTTGTTAATATAAAAAAAGATCCGTATTTGGGTCTTTTTTGTTTGTAAATATTAATAAAAAAAGGCTAGTGGTTATATCAAGTAATTTTATACTCACTAAATCCTCCTAAAACATTTATAACTTTGTAACCTAACTTTGTTAAGTAATTGCAAGCTGTTTTACTGTTAGATCCGTGTTCACAATAAAGATAATAAGTATCATTTTTATTTAAATAAATATTGGGATTAGTAATTAGAAAGTTCATAGGAATGTTAATTGATGTTGGAATGCTTCCTAAATTGAATTGATAATTATCGCGAATATCAATAATTTTGGCTTTGGGAATCAAACTTTTTAGTTCCGATATAGTAATATCCATTGACATATATTATTCCTCCAATATTATTTTATGCAGGTAAAAAGAAAAAGTACCTTATAATTATTTGTTATAAGTAGTACTTTGCTTTTTTTCTTCTAAATAATTATCATATGTCGTTTTACGATCAATAAAACCAGAAGGAGTAAGTTCAATGATCCTATTAGCAACAGTTTCGGTGAATTGATGATCGTGTGACGCAAATAATATTTCACCTTCATATTTAATTAATCCATTATTTAAAGATGTAATTGTTTCTAAATCTAAATGATTGGTTGGTTCATCTAATATTAAGAAGTTACCATTTTCTAACATACATTTAGCAAACATACATCTAGCTTTTTCACCACCAGATAAGATAGGCACTTTTTTAAAAACATCATCCCCAGAAAATAACATTCTTCCTAAAAAACCTCTTAATACTGTTTCATCATCGATATTATAAAAACTGCCGATCCAATCCATAATCGTTTCATCTTTGTTAAAATACTTAGAATTATCAATAGGGTAGTAAGATGGAATAATTGTTTTACCCCAAGTGATATGACCAGAATCCGCTTCCATTTCACCAACTAAGATTTTAAATAAAGTCGTTTTAGCTATATCATCATTACCAACGAAAGCAATTTTATCACCTTTTTGAACAGTAAAACTTACATTATTTAATATTTTTTTGCCATCGATTGTTTTATTCAATTTAGTAACCATAAGGATTTCTTTACCAGCTGGATGTTCAATTTTAAAATCAATGAAAGGATATTTTCTAGAAGAAGGAACTATTTCATCAAGTTCAATCTTTTCTAAGATTTTTTTCCTAGATGTAGCTTGTTTTGATTTAGAAGCATTAGCTGAAAACCTAGCAATAAAGGCTTGTAATTCCTTGATCTTTTCTTCTTTTTTCTTATTTGCTTCTTTCATTTGTTTTAACGCTAGTTGACTTGATTCATACCAAAAATCATAATTTCCCATATAAAGTTTTATTTTTCCATAATCAATATCCGCAATATGGGTACAAACTTTATTTAGAAAATGACGATCATGGGAAATTACAATAACAGTATTATTAAAATTAATTAAAAATTCTTCTAACCAATTTATAGCATCAATATCCAAATCATTAGTAGGTTCATCTAATAACAATATATCAGGATTGCCAAAAAGAGCTTGGGCTAATAAAACTTTAACTTTCATCTTGTTAGGAATATCTTTCATTAAAGCATAATGAAATTCTTCACTTACACCTAAATTATTTAATAACGTACTGGCTTCACTTTCGGCTTCCCAACCATTAAGTTCAGCAAATTCAGCTTCTAAATTACCTAATTTTATTCCATCTTCATCTGTAAAATCAGTATGTAAATATAATTCTTCTTTTTCCTTCATAATTTGATAAAGTTTACTATTACCCATAATAACAGTATCAATTACTTTTTCATTATCATATTCATAATGATTTTGTTTTAAAATAGCCAGTCTTTCCCCTTTGGTAATAATTATTTCTCCATGAGTAGTTTCTAATTCCCCGGATAATAGTTTTAAAAAAGTACTTTTGCCAGCCCCATTAGCACCTATTAACCCATAGCAATTACCAGGAGTAAATTTTATATTAACATTTTCAAATAAAGTTCTTTTTCCAAACGTAAGTGTTACATTATTGACTTGTATCATAATCCCTCCATAAATATTTATAATTGTACTATAAACATTTAGTTTTGGCAATTGATACTAAAATAAAATTTATAATGCTCTAAAATATCCATTTTGGACAAATTTGGTTTCTGTTACAATGACAAAAGCTTGTTTATCGATTTTTTTGACAATATTTCTTAAATTATTAAGGGCATTATTATCGATTTCTAATAATAACATATATTTATCATTTTGATCATCTTTGCCTTTAACATTAAAAACAGTAACAGCATAACCTTTATTTCTTAAAATATTAACTAGTTCCATATTAGAGGTAATGATTTCAAAAGAAAAGTTAGATTTAATAAATTTATTGGATATAAAGCTACCTATATAAGTTCCAGTTGCAAAGCCTAAGGAATAAGAAATAGCGATCCAAATACTATCAACATCGGTATTTAGGGCTTCTCTAACGATGATAAACCATACAAAAACTTCGACAAAGCCAATTAAACTAGCATATAAAGATTTACCTTTAACCGTAATGATAGTCCTAAAAGTACCTAAGGATACATCAATTATTCTGACGCAAAAAATTTTTATACATAAAAATAATAAACTCATAATCTTCACCAATTATAGTTTTAACCTAAATATCTATTATATATTCATAATATACAAATTTAGTGTCAACTATAAAGTGCTTTTATTGAATTAGTTAAAAAATATAGATATAATAAAATTAAATATAAAATGGAAGCGATAACATGAACAACTATAATGATGAAGGTTTAAAAAAGGTAGCCATAACAGAATTAGAAGCGACAAATATTAAAGAAATTGGCGAACCAATTAAAGAAGAGATTTCTTTTACGGTATTTGAAAAAATAAGAAAGGGAATAGTGGCATTTATTAAAAATACGGCTAAAGTATTTGACAAATTTGATAAGTTAAAAAATGGCTTATTAGAGTTAAAAAAAGGACTTGTTAATGTTAATTTAAATATTAATATTAAACCTACTGTAGTACCGGAAGATCTAGAAGATGAAGTAGATAATAAGAAACAAAGATAAAGGGTTTATTTCTATTGACCAAAAATTATCGTTTTTTGGAGTGCAATATATTTTGTTAATTGTGCAATATATTTTGTTAATCTTCTTTTAAAAAACTTAAAACTGTAATATAATAATAAATGGTGATAAAATGGTAGAGTTAATTGATTCGTTTGTGCAACAAATAACTATTTATTTACAACAATTTGGGGTGCCATTTGGTATAGGTTTGATTATTTTAGAATCAATTTTGCCAGCTTTACCATTAGGTGTTTTTATTGCTTTTAATATGTTAGCATTTGGGGAAATAATAGGCTTTATCATATCTTGGGGAGCAACATGTATTGGCTGTTTTTTATCTTATTTCTTTTTTGCTAAATTATTTAGTACTCATTTTATAAAAAAAGCTAGTAGTCGTAAAAGATTGAATAAAATTATGGAACGAATAAAAAAAATAAAGTTTAGTGAATTAGTACTGATTGTGGCTCTTCCATTTACCCCAGCATTTTTAGTAAATATTGCTTGTGGATTGGTAAATACCAATTATCGAAAATTTGTATTTAGTATTTTGATCGGTAAATTGTCTATTGTTTATTTTTGGGGATTTGTCGGTAAGAGTTTTTTGAATAGTATTACTGATATGCGAACAATGATTATTTTAGTTATATTGTTAATTGGTGCTTATATTTTGTCCAAAATAGTAAATAAAAAAATGAAAATAGATTAGGAGAAGTCTTATGGAAGTAGCAATTATAGTTTTATTAAGTATTTTAATTTTTTTAATACTTATTTTATTCATAAAAAAAGGTATGAATGATGGTAATATAACTGAACGATTAGGGCGTTTTGAAGTAAATATTAATAAAGAAATAGGGGATTTTAAGGATAATTTGACTCATGAGTTAAATGATGATTTTAATAAATTAAATGTTAAGTTGGAAGAAAGACTTAATTTAATTAATGACAAAGTTAACGAAAGATTGGATCAAAATTTTGAAAAAACAAATAAGACTTTCACTAATGTTTTAGAAAGATTAAGTAAAATAGATGAAGCTCAGAAAAAAATAGAGGGTTTATCTAATGATATTGTTTCTTTACAAGGCATTCTTACGGATAAAAAAAGTCGTGGTATTTTTGGCGAAGTTAACTTAAAACATATATTAACTACTGTTTTTGGTGAACGTAATGATAAAATCTTTGCTTTACAATATACTTTTCCCAATGGAACTATTGCGGATTCGGTTTTATTTGCCCCAGAACCTCTTGGTACGATTGCCATTGATTCTAAATTTCCTTTGGAAAATTATCGTATGATGGTCGATAAAAAAATACCAGTAGAATTAAGAAGTAATTATGAAAAACAATTTAAATTAGATGTCAAAAAACATATTGATGCGATAAGTAGCAAATATATAATTCCTGATGTTACTAGTGATCAAGCGATTATGTTTTTACCGGCGGAAGCTATTTTTGCTGAAATTAATGCTTATCATCAAGATTTAATTGATTATGCCTATAAAAAAAGAGTATGGATTACCTCACCAACAACCTTAATATCAACTCTAACCGTTGTGCAAATGATTATGAAAAATATAGAACGTGATCAATATACATCTATTATCCATGAAGAATTAAATAAATTAGGTATAGAATTTTCACGTTATAAAGAACGTTGGGATAAACTAGCTAAAAGTATCCAGACTGTAAATAAAGATGTAGAAAATGTTTATATTACAACTGAAAAAATAAGTAAAAAATTTGATGTTATCAGTGGCGTAGAAATGGATAAATTAACAACTAGTATAGATAATGATGATAATTATCTTATTAATGATGATTAATAATAATTAAGAAGAATATAGCTTTAAATATATTCTTTTTTTTGGCTACTATATGCATAAAATAAAAAGGAAAATACATAATATTATTGAATAATAATAAATAGAATTAAATAGGTGGTACGATGATTGCTAGAATCTTCTTTTTTCTTATAGGTTTTGGTTTATCAGTGATAGGTTTTACTTATATTATTAGTTATTTAAATTTATTTACCTTAGGGTATAGCCTAAAAGAATATTTATCGTTTATTATGACGAGATATGAATGTATTATAGCAATCATAGGGCTATTGATAATTACTTTGTCTATTTTTAAAGGAGGAACAAAAATTGATATACGTTTATGATATTATTTTGAATTGGTCTAGTGAAGAAATATATGAATTTTTTGAATGGGAATTAAATGATGACATTGAACATATTAAGAAAATGCCATTTTTCAAAATTAATAATAAAAGCTTTAATGATTTTCTTAATTATGAAATTAAAGTTGATAAATTATTTTTAGATAAAATTAATAATTTAACCGCATTATATACAGTAGATCAAAATAAAGATATAAAGTATGCTTCATTATTTACTGATGGCATTAGAGTTATAGCTATTCAATTTGATAATAATGGAAAAGCCATATATCGCAGTGGATTATTATTAGATGAAGAGCAAGATATTGTCATGTTATCTAATAAGTTAATGGAAACATCTATAAATTATAGTAAAGGACGTAAGCTAATTAATAGTAATAATTTTATAACGAGACATGAAAAAGAAGTTCGTCATTTGTTAAAAATAGAAATTGAAAATTGTTATCAAAAAGGTAATTTGCCTAAATTACAATATTTATATTATGAATGTTTTGGCAAAGAGATAGACGATATTAATTTGATGTATCAAAAACTGTTAGAAAGTATCAGTAATAAAATTAATAATAATCATAATAAATTATATGAGGTATTAAAATTATCTTATCAAAATAAAAATTAAATATTTGTTTTAATTATAAGAAATTATTGATTAATAACTTCTTTTTTTTTATAATTATTTATAGGTGGTAAAGATGAAGTTATCGTTAGTTATTCCTTGTTATAATGAAGAAGGTAATATTTTATTTTTTTATAATTATGTTAAAAAGACTTTTGAAAAAATTGCTAATTATGAAATGATTTTTGTAAATGATGGTAGTAAAGATGATACTTTTGAAAAATTAAAAGAGATTAGTTCTGATAAAAAACATGTAAAAGTTATATCTTTTTCTAGAAATTTTGGTAAAGAAGCAGCTATGTTAGCAGGATTAAGAGCTAGTTGTGGTAGTTATGTCTGTGTTATTGATTCAGATATGGAACAAGATCCTAAAATTGTATTAGATATGATGGCTATTTTAGAAAAAGATCAAAATATTGATATTGTAGCGGCTTATCAAGAACAAAGAAATGAAGGGAAGTTACTAAGTTTTTTTAAAAAATGTTTTTATAATATTATTAATAGTATTTCCCAAGTAAATTTTCATCAAGGTGTTAGTGATTTTAGAATGTTTAGAAGAGAAGTTGTAGATGCGATTATTTCACTAGAAGAACAAAATCGTTTTTCTAAGGGGATTTTCTCTTATGTTGGTTTTAATAATTATTATTTACCTTATACAACACAACCTCGTAATGCTGGTAAAAGTAGTTTTAACTTTACTAAATTATTTAATTATGCGATTGAAGGTATTGTATCTTTTAGTACCAAACCTTTAAGAATTACTTTTGTATTTGGTTTTATTTCTTTAATTATAGCTTTAATTAGTCTTATAATGTTAATCTTTAATAAAACTTTAATAAGCATATTATGTGCCTTAATTTTTGGTATGTCAGGGTTACAATTTATTGTTATAGGTATATTAGGAGAATATATTTCCCAAGTACATATCCAATCAAAAAATAGGCCAATATATGTTGTTAAACATAAAATTAATTTAAAGTAGGTGCATTATGTTACAAAAAGGAAAAGTTTTAGCTAAAAAATATGAAGAAGTAATAGCGTATCTTATAGTAGGAGTAATAACAACGATTATTAGTCTTGTTAGTTATTATCTTTTTTCACGCATAGCAAAGTGCGATTATCAAACAGCAACGATTTTATCTTGGATCTTATCAGTTTTGTTTGCTTTTTTTGCTAATAAAATAGTTGTTTTTAAAAGTAAAACTAATGATCATAAAGCTTTTTTAATTGAATTATTTAATTTTTTTAAATATCGTATATTATCGTTAGTAATTGATATGGCATCTATGTTTTGCCTGATAGAACTTTTACACATTAATGATATGATTAGTAAGATCATTGTGCAATTTATCATTGTAGTAGCTAATTATGTGTTTAGTAAGTTTTTGATCTTTAATCAAAAAAAGAAAGAACATCTTTTGTGCTTAGACAAAAAAGATTATTCTTGCATTGTTGTAGTAGCGATTGTTTTATTTAGTTTATTTGGGATCTTTTTGCATGATCATTTTGCCATGGATACAATGTTTTTATATGATAATGGTTATTTAGGTAATGCCCAAATATATTTACAAAATACAAGACCAATTATGTATTTATTTTTGGTTTTATTAGATTATTTTAAAATTAGTTTTCGCCTGGCTAAAATTCTGTCATGGTTCATTGGTTACGGTTCTATATTAATGGGAATTATTGTTTTATATGATATATTGAAAAAATTCACTAAAAATAAATGGTTAAATATATTAACTTCTTTTTTAGTGGTT
This sequence comes from uncultured Bacilli bacterium, assembly GCA_947628525.1. Taxonomy (GTDB): domain Bacteria; phylum Bacillota_I; class Bacilli_A; order RF39; family UBA660; genus RGIG3091. The sequence goes on along the minus strand of CANRAE010000001.1, from coordinate 26,704 downwards.
GCTAATATATTGATAGTAGAATTTTTCTCTTTTCCTGAGTTTACTGGTATAATGTGTTTATCTTTATTAGCGGGAATTATATCTAGTAAGTATGTAGTTTCCTTTTTTGATACTAATAACAAAAAATATTTATTAAAAGCTCTTGCTTATTCTATTTTATCTATGTTTTCTTATCAAGGAACAATGGCTTTTGTCTTAATATTACCTTTATTGTTTACACTACATTATTCTAGTAATATTATATCTTTTATCAAAAGAAATATGGTTGTAGCTTTTAATTATTTAGTTCCTTGTATTTTGGGCTTAATTTATGCCAATATAACAGGAGTAGAAAGAACGAGTGGGTCTATTTATTTATCCAAATCATTAATGGCTATATATACACAATTAAAATTATTAATAGCTAAAACAGTAGGAGTATTACCAACCTTTTGGTATTTTACTTTAATTATTGTTGTAGGAATTATTTTATTAATTTTGATATTAAAAACAGAAAATAAGAAAAAAATACCTTTATTATTATTTTTAATTTATATTTCCTTGGCTATTATTATTGTCCCAGCTGCACCTTTTATATTAGTAGCTACTGATTATATTGATGTATGTTCAAGAAGTGCATTAGCTTATGGTTCGATCGTTGGCTTTTTAAGTATCTTTTATATAGTTAATTTAAAAGTAAATTATAGCTTTGAAAAAATAATTATGATCATAGCTATTATAGTAATTGCTATTTCAAATTATAATTATCAAGAAATTGCCATTAGTCGTTTTATCATTAATAATGGTGATAAAAATGAGGCCCAAAGCATTTTAAAAATAGTTGAAACGTATGAAGAAAATAATAATATTAAAGTAAATAAAATTAGTTTTGCTAACGATATGTATAAAACTTGGGTATATACAGGTGCTAAATATATTAACAATATGACGACAAGAGGTATGACTGTTGATTGGGCTAATATTAGTTATTTAAATTATTATGGCAAGGATAAGTTTAAAGTTATAACAAATAATGAAGATAATATTAGTTATTGTGCTAATCATGACTGGGATCATTTTGATCTAGATCAAATGGTTTTTGTTAATGATACTTTATACCTTTGCCTTTATTAAAAACTTGACAAAAATAGGAGAAGAAGAACATGGAAGAACAGGACATAATTGTTTCATATAATCAAATCTCGGGTGTGAATAACCCCCTTTTAAATTTTCGAGGAATGATTTTGAGTGATGATGTAACAATTAAAATATATGCATCAGATCAATTAATAAAAGAAGAACGTTATTATCATAAACAACGATATCTTTTTGATATTAAAGTTTTATTGAATGACCAACAAAAAAATATCAAAATAAATATCGTAACTAAGGAAAAAGAATATTGTCTTTGTCAATTAAAAAACGCCAAAATAAGACGTTTAATATTTAAATTAAAAAATTTAAATAAAACGTTAAATAGACCATTAAATTTATCTGATGCCAAAGAGTACAGTAAATATTTTGCTCGTCATAGCCATTATAATTATAAAAAAATGAAATATAATCCTTGTATTTCTTTATTAGTACCTGTTTATAATACGGAAAGTAAATATTTGATAGAATGTTTAGATTCAGTTCTAAATCAACGTTATCAAAATTTTGAAATATGTATTGTAGATGATTGTTCGACTAATGCCGAAACTTTGAAAGTTTTAAAGGAATATCAAGCAAAAGATCAGCGCATTAAACTATTACATAGAAAAACTAATGGTCATATAGCGCTAGCTACTAATGATGCTTTGGCCATGGCTGAAGGAGAATTTGTAGGATTTTTGGATAGTGATGATCTGTTAACAGAAAATGCATTATATGAAGTAGTATATGCCTTAAATAAAAATGCAAATTTAGATTTTATATATTCTGATGAAGATAAAGCAACTATTAATGGCGAATTTTTAGAATCATATTTTAAACCTAATTATGCACCAGATACATTTATGAATTGTAATTATATTTGTCATTTTACAGTAATAAGAACTAATTTAGTAAAAAAAATGGGGGGCTTTCGCAAAAAATATGTGGGGGCACAAGACTTTGATCTATTTTTAAGAATTACTGAGCAAATTAGTTATAATCATATTTATCATATCGAAAAAGTATTATATCATTGGCGTAAAGTACCTGGATCAACTGCTAGTCATATTAGTTGTAAAAGTTATGCTATAGAAAATGGTAAAAAAGCTGTTTTGGCTGCTTTAAAAAGAAGACATTTAACTGGGGAAATAAGTGAATTATTTGGTACATCTAATTATTTATTGCAATATACTTATAAAAAAGAACCATCTGTTTCTTTAATTGTTTATAATGCTGATAACAATAATATAAGAAGATGCTTGGATTCTATTAACAAGTTATCTTACCAAAAAAAAGATATTATTGTTGTTAGCAATAATGTTAGTAATGATATTAAAGAACAATTATGTGACTATCATGATTTAGAATTATTAACAATAGATGATACTATTGTTAATAGTTTTAATAACATTGTTTTAACACGATGTAGAGGAGATTATATTTTCTTTTTAGATAGTAATTTGGAAATTATAGATTCTTCCTTTTTAACTGATATGGTTGCTTTTGCAAAGTTAAAACATATTGGTGCAGTGGGATGTAGGATTATGGATAAAAATAATATTACCAAAAGTTCAGGAATGGTTTATATTGATGGTAATGTTAGACCTCGTTTTGAAGGCTTTAGGGCAGGTGATCGGATTTATTGGGGATATAATTGTTTTCCAACTAATTGTAGTATTGTTCCTATAAATTGTTTGTTAATAAATAAAGCTAAATTTACCGAAATAGCAGGTTTTGATAAGCATTTTAAGAAGTCTTATTATGATGCTGATTTGTGCTTGCGCTTATTAAAAAAAGGATATTATAATATTACGTTAGCTCATAAGGAAATTATTTATCATAAGAATAGTAATGAATGCAAAAACAATAATAGAACTATGGTAAATGATCATAAATATTTTAAAAAGAAATGGCCGAAGAAAAAAACAAGAGACCCTTTTTATAATAGTAATTTAAGCCATAAAAGATTATTTTATCTTGATAATAAATAATGATAATGGACTTGCAACTTAATTAAATTATAGTATAATAATTGTTAAGGAATTAAGTAATAATTCCTATGAAAGAAGGTAGGAAACATGGAATTAAAAGGTTCTAAAACAGAACAAAATTTAATGACAGCATTTGCTGGTGAGAGTCAAGCTCGTAATAAATATACATATTATGCTTCAAAAGCTAAAAAGGATGGTTATGAACAAATTGCAGCTATTTTTGAAGAAACAGCTAACAATGAAAAAGAACACGCTAAACTTTGGTTTAAATATTTACATGGTGGCGACGTTCCTTCAACAATTGATAATTTAAAAGATGCAGCAACTGGGGAAAATTATGAATGGACAGAAATGTATAAAGAATTTGCTGCTACTGCTAAGGAAGAAGGATTTAATGATTTAGCTTATTTATTTGAAGCAGTAGGTAAAATTGAAAAAGAACACGAAGAAAGATATTTAACTTTATTAAAAAATATTGAAGATGATCGCGTTTTCCACAAAGATGGGGATAAAATTTGGATTTGCAGAAATTGTGGACATATTTATATTGGTAAAGATGCACTTGAAGTATGTCCTGTATGTAAACATCCAAAAAGTTTTATGGAAGTTAAAGCCGATAATTATAAATAAAAATAGTATAATAACTTTGGTGATGAAATGAAAAAAATAATATTCCTGTGCATATTAATGGTCTTATTATTAGGTTGCTCTAAAACAACAAATGTAGTAGGAACTTGGATTGCTAGTGATAAAAATTATACTTTCTATGACGATGGTAGCTGTATGAAAACAGTTGTTGGTTCAACTTTTGCTTGTACTTATGAAGTAGAAAAGGGAGTTATAAATATTTATTTAAATAGTGATCCCGAAGAAATCTATGAGTCTGGTCAAGTTAATAAAGACATTATTATCATAGGAAGTGATTTATATTCAAAAGGAGAATAGATAATTATTCTCCTTTTATCATTGCATAAATCTCTTCAATGTTTTTGATCGTATCTTTATTATAAGTATGATTTAATAAATCATTTGTGTATCTTGGTGTTAAGTGGACATGGAAATGTTTTATATCTTGACCAAGATCATTATTTTGAATAATAGTCATTCCTTCACAATGCAATTTTTCTTTTAATAAAGGGTACATTTTTTTAATTACTTCATTAATATGGTTACAAGTATTTATATCAATGTCCAAAATGTTATTAAAATGTTTTTTGGGGATTATTAAAGTATCACCATTAGTTTGAGGATTTATATCCAAAAAGACTTTAACGATATCATCCTCATATATAGTATAACTAGGTATTTCACCATTAACAATTTTACAAAAAATACAATCCATATAATCTATCATCTCCTTATTCTTATTTTATCAAAAAAATAAAAATGCTAAAAGCATTTTTGGTGAATACAGCAAATATTCATTAATATATTGATCAAAGGAGAAGTAATTTATACAACTTTTTTTCTTTTGCAATTTTTTTTATTTAAATTGTGTTATAATATTTATATCTTGGAGGGATATTATGTTAAGCATCAAAAATTTGACAGTTAAGACCAAAGATAAAGAAATTTTAAAAAATTTTAGTATAAATGTTAATGATGGTGAAGTTCATGCCATTATGGGACCTAATGGTACTGGTAAAAGTACGTTAGCAAAAGTAATATTGGGTAGTAGCGATTATATTGTAACTAGTGGTTCGATTTATTTTGATGATGTTTGTATTAACGATTTACCTACATATGAGCGAGCTCAAAAAGGTATATTTTTGGCTTTCCAAAATCCTCTTAGTATCGAAGGTGTTACTAATAGTGAATTTTTGCGAACAGCTCTTGGGGAAAAAAATGGTAAACCAGTTGGGTTATATGAATTTATAAAAGAATTAGATAAGGCAACTAGCGATTTACAGATGCCAGAAGGATTAATTCATCGTGCTATTAACAGTGGAGCTTCTGGTGGAGAACGTAAAAAAAATGAAATCCTACAAATGAAATTATTAAAACCTAAATTAATTATTTTAGATGAGTTAGATTCGGGACTTGACGTTGATAGTCTGCGTATCGTTTGTGATAATATTAATCAATATTTAAAAGAAAATAAAGATACTTCTGTTTTAATTATTACACATTATCCAAGAATATTAGAATATATTAAACCTAAGTATGTTCATGTTTTGTCTTCTGGTAAAATCATTAAAACAGGAGATTATAGCTTAGCTTGGGAAATAGAAAAAAATGGTTATAGCAAGATAAATACCATGGATGGAAATTAAGATAATGAATAAGTTAATAATAGATAATGTTGTTGATTTAAATGATTTAATAATAACAGAAGATACAATGTTAATAAATAGACTAGATAATGTTAGTGATACTATTAATATTAGTATTTTAGATAATATTTGTTTATATGAAATTAGTCTTTTAAAAAATACTAAAAATAAAGTAATATATCATTTAGGAGAAAATAGTAAAGCTATAATAAATAAAATAGCTATCGATAATAGTGATGATGTTTCGGTATATTTAGATAAAGAAAATGCTAATGTTACTATAAATAACAGTTTAATTAATTATCAAAATAATACGTATATATCTAAGGTTTATCATCATAGTTGTAATACCATTAGTAATATTGTTAATCATGCTTTAAATATCCAAGATCAAGATTTTTCATTTAATGTCGATGTTATAATACCTAAGGAAAGTATTAATAGTTCCACTAATCAAGATAATAAAATTATTAGTATGGGAAATGGCCAAAATTTAATTAAACCAAATTTGTTGATAGATAATCAGATGATCGAGGCTAATCACTCTGCCTATATAGGTGAATTTGATAAAAATGTTGTTTTTTATCTTATGACTAGGGGATTATCTAAAAAAACTATTATAGATATGTTATCACTAGGGTTTTTATTAAATAGAATGAATTTATTTGAATTTAAAGATGAAGTTATTAATTTTATTAAAAATAATATTTAGGAGGTGATAAAGTGAATAGAGACGATTTTGCCATGTTAGATAATCAAATAATTTATTTTGATAATGGTGCTACAACGTTAAAACCTAAGTGTGTTGTTGATGAAGTAATTAATTATTATACCAAATATACAGCTAATGCTCATCGTGGGGATTATGATATTAGTCAGATCGTAGATACCAAATATGAACAAGTACGTGATAAAGTAAAAGACTTTATTCATGCCCAAAGAAGAGATGAAATCATCTTTACAAAGGGGACGACGGAATCATTAAATACTATTGTCTTTGGTTTTATGAATGTTTATTTAGAAAAAGGTGATGAAGTTTTAATTACTAAAAGTGAGCATGCATCAAATGTTCTACCTTGGTTAGAGCTAGCTACTAGGAAAGGTGTCGTTATAAAATATATTCCATTAAACCAAAATCATGAAGTAACTATTGATAATATTTTAAGTGTTTTAACCAATAAGACCAAAGTTATTTCGATCGCCCACGTTACCAATGTTGTAGGGGATATAAGACCAATTCATGAAATTGGTAAATTATGTCGTGAACATAATATTTTGTTCGTAGTTGATGCTGCCCAAAGTATAGGACATATTCCTATCGATGTGGTGCAAGATAATATATCTTTTTTAGGCTTTTCAGCTCATAAGATGTTAGGACCAACAGGTATAGGTGTTTTATATGGACAATATGAATTATTAAATAAAGTGGTACCAATTGAATATGGTGGGGGGATGAATTCTTATTTTGAAAGTTCGGGTGAACTTGAATATAAAAATTTACCTGAACGTTTAGAAGCAGGAACCCAAAATATTGCCGGAGTATTAGGAATGGGTAGTGCCATTGATTATTTACAAACCGTAGGACTAGATAAAATTCATAAGTATGAATTAGAATTAAAAAAATATGCTGTTTCTAAGTTAAAAACAGTTCCTAATATTCGTATATATAATGAAAATAGTAATTCTGGAATAGTTGTTTTCAATATTAATAAAATATTCAGCCAAGATTTAGCTATTTTCTTAAATCACTTTGGTATATGTGTTAGAGCAGGTAATCATTGCGCTAAAATAGTAAAAGAAGAAATAAATGTATCAAATACTTGTCGAGCTAGCTTTTACTTATACAATACTAAGGAAGAAATTGACAAACTGGTAGAAGCATTAAATAAACAAGATCAAATATTTGAAATAATTTTATAAGAAAACTAGAAAGAGGTGGAATAATGGACGAAAAATTAAAAAGAGATATCATATTAGATAATTATCAAAATCCAATGAATAGGGGATTAAGTAGTAGTGCTGGCTATATAAAAGTAAATACTAGAAATTCTTCATGTGTTGATAATGTAGATGTTATGGCTAAATTAGAAAATGGCGTATTTATTGACATTAGATTTGATGGGGAAGCATGTGCCATTTCAACATCAGCAACATCGATTATGATTAAAACATTAATTGGTAAAACGATTGATGAAGCCGAAAAAATAATTGAAAATTATGAAAAAATGATTAATGAAGAAGAGTATGATCAAGAATTACTCGGTGAATTAGTTGTATATGATACAGTTTCAAAACAACCTAGTCGTAAAAAATGTGCAATATTACCTTTTGAATCAATAAAAAAGATTATTGCTCTTGCAAAAGAGGAAAATTAAAAGGAGATATTAATATGTATAAAGGTGTAAAGGAGTTAGAAGTAAGAAGATATGATGGAAATAACTGCTGGACCTATTGTAATTATGCAATAGGTATAACATTAGAAGATGCTGTTTATGATTATAAAACAGGTGAAAAATATGATGTTATACCACGCGACGACCAAAATCATTTAAAAGCTAAAATAGGTGATATAACAGTTGGCCAATTATATGCCATTGAAAGTTCTTCATTTAAGCTAAAAAAAGATAAATACTCGCATTTTGCTATCGATAGATATATTAACGATAGATCTTATTACACCTCAGAATATAAAAAAATGAAACGCTTTAATTTCAAAAATAAAAAATAATAAGGAGCACTTATGGAAATAGTAGGAATAGATCAAGATAAAGTTGCCAGTATTTCAAAAATAAAACAAGAAGATGAATGGATCTTAGATTATCGTATTGATAGTTATAAAAAGTTTTGTAATTTAGCAATGCCATCTTTTGGACCTATTCTAGATATTGATTTTGATAAAATTATTTACTATAAAAGTAATGATCGGCAAATTGAAAATAATTGGGATAATATAGATAATAATATTGCTTGTGAATTTAAAAATTTAGGAGTGATTGACAGTGAAAAAAAATTAGATGGTATTGGTGTTCAATATGAAAGTGAAGTTATTTATCATAATATGATTAATGAATTGGAGCAAAAGAACGTTATTTTTACTTCGATTGAAGATGCCATGAAGAAGTATCCTGACTTAGTAAAAAAATATTTTGCTACAATTGTCCGCAATAATGAAAATAAATTTGCAGCTTTGAATAGTGCTGTGTTTAGTGGTGGAAGTTTTATTTATATTCCACCTAATACTAAGTTAGATCGTCCATTACATAGTTATTTTCGAATTAATTCTAAAAAGATGGGTCAATTTGAACGAACTTTGATCATTGTCGATGATAATAGTGAATTACATTATATTGAAGGATGTACTGCTCCTAATTATAGTGATTCTTCACTTCATGCAGCAGTGGTGGAAATCTATGTTGGTAAAAATAGTAAATGTCGTTATAGTACTATTCAAAATTGGGCTCATAATGTTTATAATTTAGTAACTAAAAGAGCTTTAGTTGAAGAAAATGGTATTATGGAATGGATCGATGGTAATATTGGTAGTAGAGTTACTATGAAATATCCTGCCTGTATATTAAAGGGTGATAATGCTAGTGGTACTTGTATTACGATTAGTGTGGCGAATGCTATGCAACAACAAGATACTGGTGCTAGAATGATTCATATTGGCAAAAATACTAAAAGTAATATTATTTCCAAAAGTATTGCGAGATCGGGTGGTAATGCTAGTTATCGTGGTCAAGTTGACATTAAAAAGATGGCTGATGGTAGTGAAGCTATTGTCAAATGTGATACTTTAATTCTTGATGAACTATCCAAAAGTGATACTTATCCTTCTAATATATGCTCTAATAATACAAGTAATTTAGAACATGAAGCAACAGTATCTAGGATAAGTGAAGATAAATTATTTTATCTAATGTCGCGTGGAGTATCCAAAGAAAAGGCCATTGAATTAATTGTTCTTGGCTTCATCGAACGCTTTCGAGAAGAATTACCACTAGAATATGCCGTTGAATTAAATCAATTATTGAAAAAAAATATATAATTTTATATATTTTATAAAAAGCAAGTTATAATTGAAACGAATATTAGAAATTCATAAACGAATTTTTAATATTCGTTTTTTTTAGGCTTCTAAAATTAAAAAATGGTCATTTGTTTATCATAATTGTTTGTGATACATTACTTGCGAAAGGAGGGAAAAAATGCTTAATCAAATTGTTTTAGTTGGTAGATTAGTTAAAGATCCTGAGGTCAATAAAACCGATAATAATAAACAATATTCACATATAACTTTGGCTGTTCCTAGAAGTTTTAAAAACATTAATGGTGAATATGATACTGATTTTATTGATTGTGTTTTATGGGATGGCGTTGCTAAATCAACTAAGGATTATTGTAAAAAAGGAGATATAGTAGGAGTTAAAGGAAGAATTCAAAGTGAAACTGTTGAAAAGGAAGACGGTAGCAAAAAATATTATATTAATGTTGTAGCTGAACGGGTAACGTTCTTATCAGGAAGTACTACTAAAAAAAGCGAAGAAAAAGCAGACATTTAAGTATTAAAAATTATAATGAAGCCATACTATTACGGGGAGATAGTTACTATTTAGTTAACTTCAACCAATCGTTTAATGGAATTAATTATAATGAAATTGACTTGGGAGTGGTAGTATGACATTGATGGGACAAAGGATTAAAGCTCTGCGGAAAAAGAATCATTTGACGCAAAAAGAGTTAGGTGAAAAATTAAATGTAACCAAAGTCAGTGTTTGCTGTTATGAAAAAGGTACTAGAACTCCCTCATTAGAAACTTTAATGGATTTAGCTAATATTTTTCAAGTTAATATTGATTACTTCCTTGGAAATGATATTGTTGTTGTTGCTAAAAATGATAATAATGTGACAATGAAAATGGCTAAAGAAGAAATGGAATTTATTACAGAAGTAAGAAAATTTAATAGCTTGTATGAAAAACTTATCGAAAATCCTAAAAGAACAATTGAACTAATTAATAAAAAATTGCGTTAAAGATACTGTATGTATCTTTTTTTTGGTATAATATCATTAGGTGATAATATGAATTATAAAGATAAAGCCAAAGAACTAATGTTTAATGGTGTAAAAATAATTGATTTAGATCATACTTATATTGATCAAGAAGTATCCATAAAAAAAGGTACTGTTATTTATCCTAATACATTTATACGTGGCAATAGTAAAATAGGTGAAAATAATATTATTGATATGGGAACGGTTATTATAAATAGCAAGATACAAGACAATAATCATATTATAAATTCTTATATTGAGGATAGTATAATTGGTAACAATAATAAAATAGGACCTTTTGCTCATATTCATAGTCAAACTAAAATTGATAATAATAACATTATTGGTAATTATGTAGAAATTAAAAAGGCTAATCTTAACGATAAAATTAAAGTAAAGCATTTGTCTTATTTAGGTGATGTTGAAATTTATGAAAATGTGAATATTGGTGGAGGAGTAATAATTGCTAATTATAATTATACGACTCATGAAAAAACTAAATCTTTTATTGAAGATGATGTTTGTGTGGGTGCTAATTCAGTGATTATATCTCCATTAAGATTGAAAAAACATAGTCGTATAGCAGCTGGTTCAGTGATTACTAATGAAGTTCCTGAATATGCATTAGCTATTGCTAGGGTTAGACAAATAAATAAAGAAAATTATAATAAAAAGGATGATTTAGTATGAATATAATTGATATAATTAATAAAAAAAGATTACAACAGTCTTTATCTTATGAAGAATTAGATTATGCTTTTTCTGGTTATTTGAGGAAAGAAGTGCAAATATATCAAATGTCAGCTTTGCTTATGGCTATTTGTATTAATGGAATGAATGATCAAGAAATTATTGATTTAACTAATATTTTTATAAATAGTGGTGATATTTTAGATTTGAGCAGTGTGGAAGGAATTAAAGTTGATAAACATTCCACTGGGGGTATTGGTGATAAAACAACTTTAGTGGTTGCTCCAATAGTAGCAAGTTGCGGTGTTAAAATAGCTAAAATGTCAGGACGTGGTTTAGGCTTTACGGGGGGTACTATTGATAAATTAGAAAGTATCCCTGGTTTTAAAACTAGTTTAACTAGTGATGAATTTATTCAAGAATTAAAAGATCTCAATATGGTTATATCTAGTCAAACCAAAGAATTAACTCCTCTTGATAAGGAAATATATGCTTTGCGTGATGTTACTGGTACAACAGAATCTTATCCTTTAATAGCGGTATCAATTATGAGTAAAAAAATAGCTAGTGGTGCTGATAAAATATTAATTGATTTAAAAGTAGGTAGTGGAGCTTTAATTCATAATATGGATGATGCTAAAAAATTAGCTACGATCATGCAAAAGATAGGGCATGAATTTTCTAAAAAAACGGAAATTATAATAAGTAATATGGATACACCATTAGGTAAAAATATTGGTAATAGTTTAGAAGTATTAGAAGCTATGGAAGTATTAAAAGGAGATTTTGATAATGATCTTGGATCTTTATGCATTTTAATTGCTACCAAATTAATTGGTCTTGCTAAAAATATTGATGATGATGCTGCTAAAAAAGAAGTGCTAGAAGTCATAAATAATGGAAGTGCATATAACAAATTTTTAGCTTTTGTCAAATATCAACATGGTGATATTAATGCTCTTAAAGTGAGTGATGATACCATAACAATTAGAAGTGATCAAGAGGGATTGATTAAACATATTGATGCCAAAATGATTGGTGAAATATCAATGTTATTGGGAGCAGGGCGTAAAAATAAAGATGATCTTATTGATTATACAGTAGGAGTTGTTTTACATAAGAAAGAAAATGAATATGTAAAAGTAGGAGATGTACTTTGTACTCTTTATGTTAATAAAATAAAAAATGATTTTGATATAAAAAAGGCTTTTCTTATCGAATAGCCTTTTTAAAATTTATTGATGTATTTGATATAATATTCTTCATAAGTTAAATTGCTTTTATGAATAATACTAGCTATTTCTACGCCGACATAACGATAATGCCATGGTTCATATGTATATCCTGTTATATATTCTTTATCTTTGGGATAACGTAAAATAAAGCCATATTTGTAAGCATTATCTTGCATCCATTGAAATTCATTGGTATTTTCAAAATGCATATAATCAGTACTAACATTATCAACATCGACTGCTAAACCAGTTTGGTGTTCAGAAAAGCCAGGTCTAGCTGAATATTTATCGGCATTATTAACACCATCATTTTTAACATAATTATTATATAAAGTTGTTTGATAATCATAACTACGATAAGTCGAAACAGCCCTAATATTATATCCATTTTCACTAGCCTTTTTAGCTAAAAATTCAAAAGAAATACGTGCAACATTAACTAACTTTTTTTCTCCTAGTGAATATTTTATATCAATTGTTTCTAATTTGTTAGGTACGAAATCTTCATCTAAATAATTGAATTTATTAACTAAAACATAAGTGGTATTGAGATTATTGCTTTTTTTAATATTAGTATAAAATTCTTGATCAAGACCAATATTGACCTCAGTAACTACTGAATCATTAGATAAATTAGGATGCTTTTGCTTATAAGCTATATAACGATCAATAAAATCATTTTTAAAATATCTAACTTTTTTATTAATATTGCCTAACATTTCTAGCTTTTCATCAAAGGTTAACTCCTTATTAACAGATGCATCTTTACTTAAAGAAAAAACTTTACTACTAGCTATTAAAACTATAAAATATAAAACTACAACTACTACTACCATAGTAACTTTTCGTTTCATATAATCCTCCAATAAACAAATTATATTGTTAATAAAGTATATGTCAATAGATCTCTATATATCTTACAAAATAAGACAAATAGAGAAAAAAGTAGATATTTGTAAATATAACTTTAATTAATATCATAATTATTAATGAGAGGTGAATTTATGAAAAAAATTTTAATATTATTAATAATCGGCGTTTTACTTTTTCCTATGTATGCTAAGGCCGAAGATGATCTATTAACAAATGCTAAAAGTGGGGTATTAATGGAAGCATCTTCTGGAAAAGTATTATATGAAAAAAATAAAAACGATAAAGTAGCGGTAGCATCTATGACTAAGATGGTAGCTCAAATAATTATTTTAGAAAATATTGAAAATGGTAATTTATCTTGGGATGAAAAAATAAAGGCTAGTAGTAATGCATCGGGAATGGGAGGATCACAAATTTGGTTACAAACTGGGGAAGAAATGAGTGTCAGGGATTTAATGAAAGGAATTACGATGGCTAGTGCTAATGATGTGGTGGTTGCAATAAAGCAGTAATAATAGATAAATATCATTTTAATGTAAAGGAAAACATGATATATTATTAATAGGAGGTTAATCATGGATACCAAAATTGTTTTAACAGGAATATTAAAATCAAATAATGAATTTTTAGTAGTAAAAAGAACTGAAAATGATGAACTATACCCTGGAGCATGGGAATTTCCAGGTGGACATTTAGAAAAGGGTGAAACTTTAAAAGATGGTTTAAAAAGAGAATTATATGAAGAAATTGGCTTTTGTGAAGAATTTGAACCAATCATAACAAATTACTATGATGAAATTAAAACTAAAAATGATAAAATCATTCATGATTTAGAAATCGATTTTGTTATAAATGTGGATAAATCATTAATTAATGTTATATTAAGTGATGAACACTGTGATTATAAATGGGTTAATAAAGATTCAGAGCTTTTAGATGAGTTTATTAGCTCTAAATTAAAACATATTAATTAATAATATAATCAATAAAAAAAGTAATTTCTTTGGAATTAATTTACAAAACAATAAAGTTATGATAAGATGTTATCATGAAATTAGTAATGAAAGGAGTGTGATTAAAATGAAAAATTTACAAATTATAAAAAATGCAGAATTAATCACAACTCCTAATATATAAAACTTTTAGGAATATTCTTTTGATTGTGAAAAATTCTGCATTATGTAGAATTTTTTTATTGGGAGGATATAAATGTTAATGAAATTAAATATTAATGATAGAGCTATTATATCTATCAAAAATAATGCTAAGGAAATAGTAAAGTTAGAAGAGTTAATCCCTGATTGGTGGGGAAGTGATATAATATAATGAAAAATATAGAATTAATTATTCCTAAATTAAATCAATATTATTATGAACAAAAATTAGAAAACGATGCTGAAACAATGAGCTATAATGCTGGATATGATGTATCCTATGATGGATATCATTATAATAGTGGTTGTATAGATTTTCCAAAAGAGAAATGGAAAGATACTTATATAAAAAGAGTTACAACAAAGCAATATTTCGCTTATATAAAAGATTGTACAATTAATAGATATGTTGGATATGTCAATTATCAATATAATAAAGATGAAAATATGTATGAGTGTGGCGTTTTAATTGAACATAAATATAGAGGTAAAGGTTACGCTAAGGATGCTTTAAAATTATTAGTAAAAGAAGCCTATAAAAATGGAATAGATTATCTTTATGATACATTCGAAAAAGATAGAGAAATAGCTTTAAAAACATTTACTGATGTTGGTTTTGAAATTTACAAAGAAACTACTTGGAAAAAGTTTAATAAAAATGTTGATGGCATAATAGTTAGAATTAAGACTAATAAATGTTTACCAGATACAACAACATTAAAAACAATTGATGATGTTTTAACTTTTATGAAAAATAATATTAGATATGGATGGGTAGATATTAATAACGAAATTCATATCGGCAATATGAAAAATTTTAGGAAATTATATAGAACTTCATCTATAACAGAAATATTAGAATATGGTATTGGAACATGTATTGATCAAGTAAAATTAATGAATTACTTATTAAATAAAATAGGTATTAAAAATAAAATGTTTGCAACTAGAATATATGAACCTAATGATTTTAATAAGCTAGATGAAGAAGAACATATGCATTGTTTTATTCTTTGTTATATTGATAATAAAGTATATCATATTGAACACCCTAATTGGTATAGAATAGGTATATATGAATATGAAAGCGAAGAAGAAGCTCTAACAAATATTAATGATTATTATGTTAAACTATCAGGTGGTATACCAAGACCAATTACGGAATTTTATAAAATAGAAGATAATCTATCTTTCAAGGAGTTTAACAATTATATAAATAATTTAAATATATCATTTAGAGAATTAAAAGATTGTTCTAGTGATTATTCTAAATTGTATACTTGGTGTAAAAATAAAAATGTATATGAATGGTTTGAGCAAAGAGTTTTATCTTATGATGAAATCGTTAGTAAATATAAGACTAAATTAATGAACAATAAACAAAAAATATATATTATAAAATCAAATAATAAAGATATAGGTTTAGTTCAAATATATAAATTTGCAAATGATATACATTTAGATTTAGGTAATTACCAAAATATTTATGAATATGATTTATTTATTGGTGAAGAAACTTATTTAAATAAAGGTATAGGTCAAAATATAGTTAATAATATAAATAAGAAAATATATGAGGAATATAAAGCAGATGCTATAATACTTCGACCATTTAAAAGAAATATAAGAGCCATTAAATGTTACGAGAAGTGTGATTACAAAAAAATTTATGAATATAAGGGTAGTGATACATTAGAAAATAAGGAAGATATTATTGTATTATTAAATAACTTAGATAAGTGGACATTTGGGATAGATACAGATAAATTAGTAAAACTTGTATTAGATGGTAAAAAAAGAGCAACTACGTCTTTGTATGAGGTAAATAATTTATCTAAAATAGATGATCTATCAATATTAACTGATTCAAATAAGCACAATGTATGTTTAGTAAAAACCAAAAAAGTTATTGTAACTGAATTTAAAAATATTACTTGGGATTTAGCCAAATTAGAAGGAGAAAATAATTCTTTAGAAGAATGGAGAAAAGTTCATAAAGATTACTTTAGTAAAATGAATTCTACTTTTAATGATGATACAAAAGTAATATTTGAGATATTTGATGTTATCGAAAAATTTAATTAGAAAGGGAAATAATGATGTATAAAAATATTTTGATAATAGGTCCTGCAAGAAGTGGTAAAACTACACTTGCCAAAAAACTAGTCAAAGAAAAAGGATATAATTTAGTTAGTATAGATAATCTTGTTAGTGGATTTGAAGCTTTTCCCCAACTTAATATAAGACATGATGATAATGATATAGTAACAGCGTCAAATTTAGCACCTTTTTTAATCAACTTTTTTACTGAAATATCAGAAGGTAATACTTTTTATGACGGAATTAAATATGTAATTGAAGGAACTCATATAGATTTTGAAATATTAATGCCATTTCTACAAAGTGAAAAATATCGAGAAAAATATGAGATTATAGGGCTAACTTATAATGAGATTACCGAACAAGAAATGTATGAAAGTATTAAAAAGTACGATACTGAAGATGATTGGACTTATTGGTGTGAGGATAAAGAATTACGTGGTAATATAAAATATTTTCTTGACCGAAATATATTTTTTAATAACAAATTTAAAGAATATAATATCAAAACATATGATACATCATTTGATAGAGAAAAAGTTTTAAAGAAAATAATAAGTTCATTAAAATAGGAGAGTGTAATATGAATTTAATCGGTAGTAAAATAATAGAAACAGAAAGACTAATTTTAAGAAGTTCTAAAATGGTAGAGCAAAAAAGATTGTGGGAAATATTAATGATACCCGAGGTAAATAAATGGTATTTAGTAGGTGCTAAAAAATATGCGAATGATCCTAGCCATTGGACTTGGGAAGCGCAAGAAAAATTTTATAAATCTAAAGTTGATAAAGCTGATAACAATGATGTTTTTGTATGGAGTGTCTTTTTAAAACCTGAATATACAAATAGTGGTAATGAAGAAGTGATAGGGCAAGTATCTGCACAAGAAAGTGGAGAAGATATTACTATTCGTGATGTTGGTTGGTACATAGATCCAGATTATCAGGGCAAAGGATATGCGACAGAAGCTGGAAAAGCAATGATAAATTATATGTTTAAAGAAGTAGAAATAAACGCTATTTTTTCTAGTGCTGTAAAAGATAATGTAGCATCTTGCAAAATATTTGAAAAATTAGGATTTAATAAAATTGGCGAAGAAGTAAAAGAGTCACCTTATACATTTTATGACGGAATGTTAATTTTTTCTAAATACAGTTTAATTAGGGAGGATCTTGTTAACAATGAAAATCATTGAATATGAAGATAAATATTTAGAAGATGTTAAAGATTTATTAGTTGAACTTGAAGAATATATTGTATCAATTGATAAAGATGAATTAGATCAAGTGCATCCAGAATATAGAGAAAGAATGGCAATTTTAGATTTAGAGAAAGTAAAAAATAACAACGGTAAATGTTATATAGCCGTTGAAAATGATAAAGCTATTGGTTTAATTATGGGATGTATATTTCCATACGATAAATATGATTATTTAGATTATAAATGTCCTAAAAGAGGTGAAATAACTGAATTAATAGTATCTAAAAATGTAAGAAGTAAAGGTATAGGGAGTACGCTTATGAAAACAATGGAAGAATATTTTAAGTCATTAGGTTGTGAATATATTTTAGTAGATGTATTTGCTTATAATGAAAATGCAATTAATTTTTATGATAGAAATGGATATCACCCAAGAATGTATAGAGATATAAAAAAGATTGGAAATTAATATGACATTTAAAGAATTTTATATATTAGATAAAAATGGTAAAAGTAATTGTGTAATAAGAAGTTTATGTAAAATTTTAAATAAAGAATATAATGATGTTTATAGTAACTTATATAAAGTTGCAGAAAAATTAAAATGTTCTTCCTGTTATGATATACCAGTATTTGAAAAATATATGAAAGATAATAATATTTTTAAAATTAATTGTGAAGAATTTATTAAAGTAAAAGACTTAAAACTGGATAATGG
Organism: uncultured Bacilli bacterium; assembly: GCA_947628525.1. Taxonomy (GTDB): domain Bacteria; phylum Bacillota_I; class Bacilli_A; order RF39; family UBA660; genus RGIG3091. The sequence goes on along the minus strand of CANRAE010000001.1, from coordinate 8,301 downwards.
TTCATATATTGTGTTTTGTTATGATAAAAAAGATTATTACCATATGCTTCCCATTATTAGTAATGTTATTTATGATAAAAACTCTGATTGTATGGATTTATATGTTATATCAGTTTATAGAAAGATATAACCTAATATAATTTTGCTTTTTTTAAAAAGAATAGAATAAATGAAAAATTTTTTAAAGGAGAACCTTGTTTTATAACTATTTATTTAAATATAACAAGGATTTATGGATATATGAGAAAAGTTAAAATTAATGAATTAGAAAATAATTTAAATAATAGTTACTATAAAGCTTATGAAAAAAGGTATAAACAAGTATATGAAAATGAATGTTTATGGTCATCAAATAATCCAAGTCCTGATGTTATTGAAACGATAAGAAATAATGGAATTACAACAGATCAAAAAATATTGGAACTTGGCTGTGGCTAAGGATGAGATGCAATATTCCTTTTAAATAAAAAATATAATGTAATGGCAATTGATCATTCAAATACAGTCATAGGAAAATGTAAAGAATTATCAAATTATAAATATAATAATCAATTTCAACAATTTGATATTTTGACTGATAAATTAGACGAAAAATATGATTTTATCTCTTCAATTGCCGTTATTCATATGTTTGTTATTGATGAGCATAGAAATAAATTTTATAAATTTATATATGAGCATTTGGAACAAAATGGAATAGCACTAATAGTTTCAATGGGTGATGGAGAAAGAGTATATGAAAGTGATATTAACAAGGCATTTGATAATGTTAAAAGAGTTGTTGTTAATAACAATAAAGAAATAAATATAGCAACTACCTCTTGTAAAATTGTAAATTGGGAAACTTTTGAACACTAGTTAATTGTTAATAATCTTGATATTAAGAAAAAATGGATTTTCCATAACATACCAGAATTTAATCCAGCAATGTGCACTATTGTAGGTAAGAAAGAAAAAAAATGTGATTTCTAAAAATATATATAAGTTTATATGTTTAAAGAATAGAACTCGTATGTTTGAGTTCTTTTTTTTATTTATTCTAATAAGTTTAAATGGGAGGAGAAAATTTGAATCACAATCCTGAAATTTTAATTGTTAAAAAAATAATACAAAAAGAATTATTAAATGAACTTTATAAAAAAGGTTTAATTGATTTTGTGAATATGAATAATATTCTTAAAAAACTAGATGAAGATATTAGTAAGCAAAAAGAATTACAAACCCCAAATCAAGCTTTAAAAAATATCATAATTGACATTCCCATTTAAAAGGAGATATTAAGATTTATGAATCTGTATCAAATTAGAAATGTTTTAGCTCAAGGTAAAAAACTAATTGATTTGCCACTTCGAGTTACCTTTTATGCCAGAGTATCAACAGATCATATAGAACAATTAAATTCACTAGAAAATCAAGTTATGTATTTTGAAAATTATATAAAAGGACAAGATAATTGGACCTTTGTTCCTGGTTATGTTGATGAAGGTATATCAGGTACTAGTGTCAAAAAACGAGATAATTTTCTTAAAATGATTAATGACGCTAACGAAGGCAAATTTAACTTAATATTAACAAAAGAAATATCGAGGTTTTCAAGAAATACGGTTGATAGTATAAAATACACACAAGAATTATTAGCTAATAATGTTGGAGTCTTTTTCTTAAATGATAATATAAATACATTTGAACCTGATTCTGAACTACGATTAACAATAATGTCATCTATTGCACAAGACGAAATAAGAAAATTATCAGAAAGAATTAGATTTGGTTATAAAAGGAGTATCGAAAAAGGAATAGTTCCTGGTAATGATAATTTTTATGGCTATAAAAAGAAAAAAGGAAAATTAGAAATAGTAGAAGAAGAAGCCAAATTAATTAGGCTTATATTTAGTGAATATAGTAAAGAACATATGGGAACCTCTAAATTAGGTTACTATCTATATGATAAATATAATATTGTTAGTAAAACTAATAAGCCACTTGCCGGAAATGTAATAGGGCGAATTATTAGAAATCCCAAATATAAAGGTTATTTTTGCGCTCATAAAGAAACAACCATAGACTATCATTCTAAAAAAAGAATTAAATTAAAAAAAGATGATTGGATAATCTATAAAGATAATGAAAGTTGCCCTCCCATTGTCCAAGAAGAATTATGGGAAAAATGTAATAAAATCTTAAATAAGAATGCTCATAAACATAAAACACATACTAGAACAGATATGAGATATGCACTATCGGGTAAGATTAAATGTTATCATGATGGGGCAACTTTTATAAAAGGAAGTTATAAAAATAAAAAAACAGGGATAATAGTTAAATATTGGGCTTGCTCTAATTATAGAAAATATGGTGTCTATAAAGTAAATGGTTGTAATAACTCAATAATTTATTATGAAGAATTATTAGATATATTTAAAAAGTTAGCTGATATTTTTTTACATAAAAAAAGTGATATTATCAAAAAAGTATATGAATTAGTAAAAGAAATAAAAGTAAGAAATGATTATATAGGTAATTTTGATGATATAGATAAAAAAATAGATGCTATTAAAAAGGCAAAAATAGAACTTATCAATATGCGAGCTAGAAAAGAAATAGATGGACAAGAATATAATCTTCAAAGAGAAAAATATAATTTTGATTTAAATATTTTAGAAAAAAAGAAAAGTGATTATGTATTAATAGCAAAAGAAGATAATTATAAAGATAATATAGATAATTTTTATCAAAAAATAGAAAGTGTAATTTTAGATGATGAATCAGTATTTAGAATCGTTGGGAGTATAATAGATACTATATATGTTGAAAGAATCGATAGAGTTGATAACATACATAAAGTTATGTTACATGTTAAACTTAATATACTAGGAGCAATTAATAACTTAAATTTAAATGATTTTTTATTGCTTTTTAGTAACAACGACAGATGCGACCGTAGCTTTAGCTGAACGAATTGCTGGAACAGAAGCTGCTTTCGTTAAACAAATGAATGATAAAGTAAAATCCTTAGGATTAAAAAATACTAATTTTGTTAATTCCACTGGTTTAGATGAAGAAAATCATTATTCTTCTGCTTATGATATGGCGATCATTGCTAAGGAATTATTGAAACACGATGAAATATTAAAAATATCTAGTGTTTATGAAGATTACATTAGACAAGATACTCCTAATAAATATTGGTTAGTTAATACCAATAAATTAGTACGTTTTTATAATGGTGCTGATGGGTTGAAAACAGGTTATACAGATAAAGCTGGTTATTGTATGGCTGTAACAGCTAAAAGAGATGGAATGCGTTTAATTGCCATTGTATTAGGTGAAGAGCAAGGATCGGTAAGAAATGAAGAAACGGAAAAATTATTAGATTATGGTTTTAATATATATAAAGTTGATGTAGTAAAAAATAAAGGAGAAATAATTACTGATATAAATATAGATAAAGGAACAAAAGATAAAATTAGTGCTTCTATCAATGAAGATATAAGTGTTTTAAAGAAAAAATCCGAATTAAGTAAAACTTATGATATTGATACTAAAATAAATGATATTAAATTACCTGTTAAAAAAGGTGATGTCATAGGTAAAGTATTAATCAAAGATAATGGTAAAACAATCAATGAAGTTGATTTAATAGCCACAGAAAGTGTTGATAAATTAGGTTATTTTAAAACAATACTAGGTACTATTAAAAATGTTCTTATAGGATCAATGATTTAATATTAATCATTATTTTAAAGGTAGCATTAAATACTACTTTTTTTATGTAATATTAAGGAAAAAATAATTTTGTTTTCTATTATTTAATTAGAAAGATAATTAATGTGTCATAATTTGTCGATTGAAAAAAATGATATCTTTTGTCGATAAGGTATAAAATGTTATAAAGATGATCTATTATTTAATAAACAAGGAGATAGGATATAATATGCTGAGTACAGAGATAGAATATAAGAAAGGGATCTTATTTGTAAGACTATGTGGAGAAATAAATAGTAAAACAATAAAAAATTTAGATATATTAGATGAAATGATTCAAAAAGCAGGAATTAAATATTTGTTAATTAATTTAGAAAAAGTTAGTATTATTTCAACCAATCAAATAGACACAATTATAGATAAATATAAAAAATTAATAGGAGATGATGGGAAATTATTAATATGTGGTTACCAAAAAGATTTTAAATTAAAAGTGGATTATCAAAATATAAATAAAGTATATTTACCTAGTAATGAATTAAAAGCATTTAATATAATTAATATTTAAGGAGAATAATATGAATGGACAAGATTATGCTAATATGGTTTATAAAATAGCACATAAATATAGTTTTGGATCAGATTTTGAAGATTTATGTCAAGTAGGGCAAATGGGATTATTAAAAGCTTATGAAAATTTTAATAAAGAATTAGGAAGTGATTTTTCTTCATACGCTTATATTTATATCAAAGGGGAAATTTTAAAATATATAAAAGAAAATCGTAATTTGAAAGTTAGCAATGAACTATATAATTTAAATAGAGCTATTTCAAGATCACGTGAGATACTATTACAAAAGAATATGAGGGAACCTACAATTAAAGATTTAGCAATGTTTTTAGAAATACCTGAGGCGAAAATAAGTGAAGCTTTAATGGCTTTGGAATATACTAAAAGTCTTGATTATGTATTAAATGAAGATGATGAAAAAGAATTAACTTTATATGATTCCATAAAGTATGAAGAAAAAGGTTATGATGATAGCATTCTTGATTTAAAAGCGGAAATAAATAAGTTAGATGATAATGAAAAGAAATTGATAAAAGCAAGATATTATGATGATAAAAGTCAACAAGAAACATCCCAAATATTAGGAATAAGTCAAGTTCAAGTATCGCGGAATGAAGCTAAAATATTAACTAAGCTAAGAAGTAAACTAGCTAGTTAATATTTTTTTTGTATAAAAGTAAATAATCGAGGGAAAATATTGGTAGGTGATTGAAATGGATAAAAAAGAATATAAAAAAATTGTCGATCGACATAAACCTACTGAAAAAAGAGTTCAAAATGCTGTAATAAGTTTTTTAATTGGTGGTTTAGTAGGAGCGATTGGTCAAGGATTAATTGATTTTTATGCGACATGGTTAGATATATCAAGTCGTGATGCTTCTACATTTATGATTGTAACTTTAGTGTTTGTAGCATCATTATTTACTGCTCTTGGCTTTTTTGATAAATGGGTTACTTTTGCCAAATGTGGATTAATAATTCCTATTACTGGTTTTGCTCATTCAATGACTAGTGCTGGTATTGAATATCGTAAAGAGGGACCTATTTATGGTTTGGGTATGAATATTTTTAAATTAGCGGGATCCGTTATTTTATATGGTATTGTTGCGGCATGGTTATTTGGAACCATTAGATACTTATTGTTAGGAGGTTTATAAAATGACATATAAATATGATAATGTTTATATAGGTGGATATTCTACGGTAGTAGGACCTTATGAAAAAAAAGGACCTTTATCAAATGGTTTTGATAAAAGTTATGATAATTTATATAATGGTGAAGAAACTTGGGAACAAGCAGAAGTTAGACTTTTAACAGATAGTATTGATATTTTATTAAAAAAAGTGCAAAAAGATAAAAAAAATATTGATTTGTTGATTTCAGGGGATTTACTTAATCAAGTAACATCTTCTAGTTATGCAGCATTAAAGTTTGATATTCCTTTTTTTGGGATATATAGTGCCTGTGCATCTAGTGCCGAAGGAATTATATTAGGTTCTAGTTTAATAGATGGTGGTAAAATCAAAAATTGTATTTCTGCTACTTCTTCACATAATATGTCAAGTGAAAAACAATTTAGAAATCCAACGGAATATGGTGCTCCTAAACCTAAAACAGCAACTTTTACTTCTACTGGGGGAGCTAGTATTTATTTAACCAAAGAGCCAACTAATATTAGGGTTGAATCATCTACCATTGGTAAAGTAGTTGATATGGGACAGACCGATCCATTTAATATGGGTGCAGTTATGGCCGCAGCTGCCGGGGATACTATTTATGAACATTTAAAGGCTTTAAAACGCGACCCTAGCTATTACGATTTAATTTTAACAGGTGATTTAGGAGTTTATGGTCGAGAAATATTAATAGATTATATGCATCAAGAATATGGGATAGATATTAGTGATAATTATGATGATGCTGGTACAATGCTTTATGATTTATCAAAACAAGAAGAAGTAATGGCAGGAGGATCTGGACCTGTATGTAGCGCCTTAGTAAATTATGCTAAGATATTACCTAAACTAGAAAAAGGAGAATTAGAACGAGTTTTATTTGTACCGACAGGAGCATTATTTTCGCCAACTTTTGTATATCAACATGAACATATTAATTCCATTGCACACGCTATTAGTTTGGAGGCTGTAAGATGATATATTTATATTCTTTTCTGTTTGCTGGATTTATTTCTATGTTAGGACAAATTATTTTAGATAATACTAAATTAACAGCTGGACATATAACTAGTTTATTTGTTGTCATTGGTGCTTTCTTAGATACATTTAGTTGTTATGACAAAATAATTGCCTATGTTGGTGGAGGAGCATTAGTACCTATTACTAGCTTTGGTCATTCTCTTATTCATGGTGCTCTTGCCAAAGCCCATGAATATGGATTAATTGGTATATTAACTGGTATGTTTGACTTAACAGCATCTGGTATTACATCAGCTATTATATTTACTTTTATTTTTAGTCTATTTTGTAGACCTAAAAATTAACAAAAAAGTTCTCTTCTTTGGAACTTTTTTTTGCATTAAAATGACATTATTGATATAATTATCTTAACAATTGGATGTGATAATAGTGAATATTGAAATAAAAATAAATGAATTTGAAGGTCCACTTGATTTATTATTACACTTAATAAAAGAAGCAAAGATGGATATATTTGATTTAAAAATAGAGTTAATTGCTGATCAATATTTAGATTATATTCATAAGATGGAAAAAATGAATTTAGATATAGCAAGTAGTTATTTGGTTATGGCTTTTGAATTAATTGAAATAAAGTCAAAAATGTTATTACCACGTCATGAGGAAGAAGATCAAGAAGAAGAAGATCCAAAGGAACAATTAGTTAATCGTTTAATTGAATATCAAAGATATAAAGATTTGACTATTGAATTAAAAAATTTAGAAGAAGAAAGGCATCAATTTTATACTAAAACGCCAGAAAATATAAACAATTATGTAGATGGTGATTATGTTATCAATAATAGTGAAGTTTCTGTTGATGAGTTAATAGAAGCTTTTAAAAAGTTTTTAGAACGAAAGAAAGAGGAACAACCATTGACAACAAAAATAACTAAAAGGGAGATATCGGTTGAGGAATGCAGAATATCTATCAAAAAAGTTTTAAAAGAAAAGGGAAAAATTAGTTTTTGGAATTTATTTGAAATTTTTAATAAGGAATATGTCGTTGCAACTTTTTTAGCAATTCTAGAAATGGCAAGACTTAATGAATTATTGATTACGCAAGATAAGAATTTTGGAGAGATAATGTGTGAGGGGATATAAATGAATAAAGAAGCAATTCTAGAAGGATTATTATTTGTTGTTGGTGATGATGGATTGACACTAACGCAGATAAAAGATATTTTAGAATTAAATGATGATGAAGCTAAAGAGTTAATATTATCGCTTAAAGATAAATATGAAAAAGATGATAGGGGAATCCGTATTAACTTTTTAGGTAATACTTTTAAATTGACTACAAAAAAAGAACATAAGGAGTATTATCAAAAATTAATTGAAAACGAAGAAAATAATAATTTATCGCAATCAGCACTTGAAACTTTGGCGATAATTGCGTATAATGAACCTATAACACGTTTAATGGTTGATGAAATTAGAGGTGTTAGTAGTAGGGAAATGATAAGGAAATTGGTAGCTAAGGGTCTTGTGAAAGAAGTAGGACGAAGTGATTTACCAGGTAGACCAATACTTTATCAAACAACTAGTGAATTTTTAGATTATTTTGGACTTTCTTCAAAAGAGGATTTGCCTAAATTTGATATGATGGTTGAAGAGGCAACTGATTCTGTTGATTTATATGATTCAAAATATATAGAAGAATAATTCTTCATGCCTGAGTGGCGGAATGGTAGACGCGCTGGACTCAAAATCCAGTGGTAGCAATATCGTGTGGGTTCAAGTCCCACCTCAGGCACCATTGACGTTTCTATTCGAACTTTTTCGAATATTGATATATAGAAATCAATCGTAAGATTGGTTTTTTTCGT